>WTJX01000350.1 GCA_011524675.1 Cytophagales bacterium | reverse complement strand
GTCAAATAAAAAATAATAATGCTTGGTTTCAGCAAGATGATAGCCTTAGAGCACTTCAAGCAATCTTAGCCATGCTAGACCAACAAACACTTTGGGATTGGGTGTCAAGATACAAGAGAGTTGGAGAGTGTTCCAAAAAAACTATTGGCTTAATCATGGCAGGAAACATTCCAGCCGTAGGTTTCCATGATTATTTGGCAGTATTATTATGTGGACATCGTGCCCAGATAAAACTAAGTAATCAAGATCAAGTATTGCTGCCGTTCATTCACTCTGTACTAAAAGATATCGCACCTCTTTTAGCTGAAAAAATTACTTTTGTAGATAAGATATCACTTGATGCGCTAGATGGTATTATTGCCACAGGTAGTGATAACTCTGCTAGATATTTTGAAAGTTACTTTCAAAAAATCCCTCACGTCATACGAAAAAACCGTAGTTCTATTGCTATACTGACAGGCAAAGAGACAAAAGAAGAACTTACATTACTTGCCAAGGATGTCTTATGGTATTATGGTCTAGGCTGTAGAAATGTCTCAAAACTATTTGTACCACAAGACTATGACCTTAAAATACTATTAGATGCTTTTGAGGATATGAAAGATTATATTCTTTATCAAAACAAATACATCAATAATTATGACTACAATAAATCAATCTATTTAGTGAATGGTGTAGCACATTTGGATAATGGTTTTCTACTATTAAAAGAAGCAAATGAACTAATTTCTCCTATCAGTGTGCTTCACTACGAAAGGTATGAAGACGAAAAACAAATTTCTTGGGACTCAGAAAAAGTGCAATGCGTGGTTGGTAAAAACCATATTTCATTTGGTCAAGCACAATTTCCAAGTCCATGGGACTACGCTGACGGGGTAGATATCATTGACTTTTTAATCAAACTTTAACCAAAGCATAAACTCAATAAAGAAAGTATGTTCATAAGTGTACCATAGCTTAGGATGTCCCGATATTGTGAATGAACGAATACTTTGTTAGTTTTGCTACTATTAATAACAAGCCATATGCAAGACGAATTATTAAAAAGAATTGAAGAGGCACTAACCTCTGTTAGACCTTACCTAGAGGCTGACGGTGGTGATGTGGAAGTATTAGAAGTATCTGAACAAGGCGTTCTAAAACTAAAAATGTTAGGTGCTTGTAGCGATTGTGCTATGTCTTCTATGACCCTCAAAGCTGGAATAGAAGAAGCTGTAAAAAAAGCCGTACCTGAAATCACTTCTGTAGAAGCTGTAAATATTTAACTACCTTTTGAACTCTTTTCAATTCATGCGAATAGGAATATTTTTTGGTGGTCAGTCTAGAGAAAGAGAAATCTCTTTTGCTGGCGGTCGTACCGTATATGATAACTTGAATAAAGATATATTTGAGGCTATCCCTATCTTTGTAGATGGCTTAGGAAATTTTATCCTGCTCCATTGGGAAAACATTTACAAAGGAACAATACGAGATTTTCACCCTCCAGTAAATTATATTCCTAACTCTGCTCGTGGGTTTCAAATTTATGTAGAGTCGCTCAAAGGACTGTCGGAAGAAGAAATGAGCGCACTTATCAAAGAGGTGGGCACACCTATAACACCTAGCGAATTTGCTAATACGATAGATTTTGCTTTCCTAGCGTTGCACGGTCCTTATGGAGAAGATGGTAATATACAAGGCATACTAGAGTGGTATGGTGTTCCATACTCAGGCTCTGGTATATTACCTTCTGCTATAGGTATTGACAAAAAAATACAGCATCAATTGATGCAAAAGACAGGTTTCAAGCGTCCAAAAACTGAGTTTTTAAACAAAAAGTCTTGGGACTGGCTCAAACCACATATGAAAGAAAGTGTGTTTAAGCAAAGTAAAGAAGAACTAGGCTTTCCTTTTGTCATCAAATCTCCACACCAAGGTTCTTCTTTGGGGGTAAGTATATTAAAAGAAGATGATTTTACAGCCTTTGAAAGGGCTGTCGAAAAAAGCTTTTTTAGAGAAAAAATTGACGCTAGCTGGTGGAACAATGCAACAGAGGATGAAAAACAACTGTTTATCTATACACTCACCGACCTTAGGACTGGCGTAGGTATGCCAGTGATTGCTGATAATGAAATCACAATCTATCATCCAGATGAATTATACGACTTTCTAGAACAAAGACTTACTAGTGCTGAGACTGTAAGCTTGGAAAGTATAGATAATGAAGAAAACATTATCCTAGAAGAATATATAGAGGGAAAAGAGTTTTCATGTATTGTCATTAAAAATGAAAAAGAACAGCTAATAGCCCTCCCTCCTACCGAGATCGTCAAAAAAGAACAACTATTTGACTACAAGTCCAAGTACCTACCAGGTATGAGCAGAAAAGTAACGCCTATAGACTTACCCAAAGAACAAATTTTGGAGATATGCCAAAAAAGCGAGTCTTTATGCGCCACGCTAAACTTTGGCGTTTATGCTCGAATAGATGGTTTCATTACATCTAATAATGAAATCTATTTAAACGATCCTAATACTACCTCGGGCATGCTTCCCTCCTCTTTTTTCTTTCATCAAGCAGCAGAGATAGGCTTAAATCCTTCTGAGTTTTTGACATACATCATACGCACATCGCTGCAAGAAAGAATAAAAACAGGCAAAAAAACGCTATCACTAAAACATCTTTTACAAAGATTAGACGAGCAAATTATTTCGTTGCAAAATGAAGCAAAGCAAAAAACTAAAATAGCGGTCTTACTGGGAGGCTATTCTACTGAACGACACATCTCCGTAGAGAGTGGACGTAACATTTATGAAAAGTTAAGCTCTTCTACCAAATATGAGCCTACACCTATTTTTTTAACAGGAAAAGAGGGGCAGCATGAGTTATATAAAATACCAATAAACATCCTGCTAAAAGATAATGCAGATGACATAAAAGAAAAAATAATGGCTCAAAGTACTGAGCATGAAGTCATCAAACATATCAAAGAAAAAGCAAACAGCATTACCGAGAAATATGCTCAATCATCTTTAAACAAAGCGGTTGCCATTGATTATGATGCCTTAGCCAAAGAATTTGACAGTGTATTCATTGCGCTCCATGGTCGCCCAGGTGAAGATGGTGCTGTACAGCTAGAACTAGAAAAAAGAAATGTTCCATACAATGGTAGTAATGTGAACAGCTCTCAGCTAACAATCAATAAATTTGAGACTAATGAACTACTCAAATCTCATGGCATTTTGGTTGCAAAGCACTCCTTAATAAATAAGGCCAAATGGGAAGATGATAAAAATAAGTATATACTCAAAATAGAAGAACAGTTTGACTATCCTATGATAGCCAAACCCCATGATGATGGGTGTAGCTCTGCAGTCAAAAAAATCAAAAACAGGAACGAACTGATCGCCTTTGGTGATATGATGTTCAGAGAAGAAGAGAAATTTATTACCAAACATGTCAATACATTACATCTGTCTTCCAATGAACCTTTTCCGCAAAAAGAACAGTTTCTTATAGAAGATTTGATACAAAAAGGAAATGCTCTTCACTTTTTAGAAATCACAGGTGGCTTACTCACTCGCTTGGTAGATAACAAAACAGCCTATGAAATCTTTGAGCCTTCTGAGGCTTTAGCTTCGGGAGAAGTATTGTCGCTTGAAGAAAAATTCTTGGCTGGTGAAGGTCAAAACATTACCCCTTCACGCTTTGCCAAAGCCCCGATAAGCCAAGAACGTATTTCCAAAAAAGTAAAAGAAGTGCTGCTAAAAACAGCTCAAATAGCAGGCATAGAAGGCTATGCTAGAATTGATGCTTTTGTAAAAATATATGATAATGAAGAAGTAGAAGTATATATCATTGAAATAAACTCTTTACCTGGTATGACACCTGCTACTTGTATATTTCATCAGACCGCCATCAATGGATATAAACCTTACGACTTCATTGATGCTATCATGACCTATGGCAAAGAAAGAGTAGAAAGTAGTAAAGGTTAAAGATTAAAGGTGTTTAGCTCGCAAGAGCAGGGTTAAAAAAGCTCAAAGCTCATAGTACAAGGCTTTTTCAACTTGAACACTTAAACACAAGAACACTTGAACACATTTTAAACACATGAAAATAAAGATAGGGACTAATTGGAAGAAAGTTTGGATACACCTTATGTTAATGATAAGTAGTAGCATTCTTATAATACTGTTTTTCTTTTATGGTTTTTTACCATGGTTTACAGATCATGGTCACGTCATCATAGTACCAGACTTGAAGGGTATGAATGAAAATGAAGTAAAAGAAATCACAGAAGGACTTGCATTGCGCTATGAAATATTAGACTCTGCATACTCAGAGAAAGATGAACCTAATACTATAATTTCTCAAAACCCAGTAGCAAACTTTGAAGTAAAGGAAAACAGAACTATTTATGTAACAATAAATACGAGTGAACCGCCAAAGATCACTTTTACTGCTGAAAATCTAGCACAGATCATCTCTAAAGACATTACCTCTGCTAAAATAACGTTAGAAAATTTAGGGTTAAAAGTTGGTACCCCAACTTATATCGATGGAGAGTATAAAGACTTGGTGATTAACTTAATGATAGACAATCAAAAGGTAATGGAAGAAACAACTTTTTACAAAGGTACTGTAGCTACACTTATTGTAAGCAATGGTATGGGTGCGCCCGATAGTACAAATACGGCTATAGATACAAGCTTAGTCGCTCCACAACAAATACCACCTAAATCATAGTAAGATAAGTATTCGGTGAACTAATTCTTTGTTCTAATAGGCTTTTGACTTTTTATAAAAAAAGTCATATAATATCCATGAGAAATAATAATCGCTAAAAGCGATTTAATGAAAAATTAAGAAAAGCAAAAGCACGACACCTAATTTACCGAACGAGCAGTTACATAGAAAGCTATACAAAATTATTTTGTATAGCTTTCTTGTTGATTAGTTTGTATTAACGCTCTATTGGATTTTTGTTTATTGACCATTTAAATTCTTTTTTGGGATCAAATTTTTCGTTTTTTGTTGGGTATTGCGCATCAACATTTTTTAACCATTTGTCTAAATCTGCTATCAGTTTATTTGCAATAGTAGCTTGCTTGTTGATAAGGTTGTTTTTTTCTCCAATATCTGCTTTTAAGTTATAGAGTTCAGTAGTATTACTTTCATAATTCCTTATTAGTTTCCAATCCCCTGACCTTACTGCGCTATAGGGAACAGCACCTTGTCTGTGGTAATGTGGGTAATGCCAATATATGTTTCTTGGCGAAGGCTTACTGCCTCCTAATACATGTTTAGAAAGGCTTATGCCATCAAACTGTTGCTTTTTACCTTTAGAAAACGTTAGACCAATGAGTTCCATGATGGTAGGGTAGAGGTCTGCCGATGTAGAAGGAATATTGCTTATGGTATTGGCTTTTATTTTATTTGTCCATTTCATGATGAGTGGTATTCTTACGCCTCCTTCGTACATATCTCCTTTTCCTGAACGTAGTGGAGAGTTGTTTGTTATTTTATTGCTAACAAGACCACCGTTATCACTTGTCAAAATGACTAAGGTATTTTCTTCCAATCCATTCTTCTTTAACGTTTCTAGTACTCTGCCTACAGCTTCGTCTACATGCTCTACCATAGCCGCATAAGTAGGGTTTGTATGTCTTTTGCTTGGGTCTACTAGTGCTGTATATTTATCTATTTTGTTTTGTTTTGCTTGAAGTGGCGCGTGTACATTGTAAAACCAATAATTAATAAAAAAGGGTGTTTTCTTATTTTCTTCAATGATTTGTTCTACTTCATCGGTAAGTCGTTCTGTAAGATACTCGTTTTCTGGACCGTCTTTTAATCGTGGGTTATTGTATGGACTAAAATAACCACCTCCTTTATGAGCTTTGGGAGAACCAGCTTTGAAGCCAGCAATGTTTTTATCAAAACCATGATACTCTGGCCAGTCTGTTTCTTCATCTCCTAGGTGCCATTTACCTACATGGTAAGTTTGATATCCATTGTCTTTGAACGTTTCTGCCAAGGTATGTTCTTCTGGCACTAGGTATTGTGTCCACTTTGGTATCATCATTTTGCCGTATAACCTTTCATGCCCTGTGATCCAGTCGGTCAAGTGAAGTCTAGCGGGGTATTTTCCTGTCATAAGACTTGCTCTGGTAGGGGAACATACAGTACATGTAGCATAGGAATCTGTAAATTTAATTCCATCTTGAGCGAGCTTATCAATGTTTGGAGTTTGATAAAAGTCTGAACCATAAGTAGTGAGATCTGTCCACCCCATATCGTCAACTACAATCAATACTACATTAGGCTTTTTCCTTGACTTTTTCTTATTAACCTCTCCATAACTAAACAAGAAAGAAGTAAGAAAAAAAGAGAGAAATAAAATATGTTTGATTATGTGTTTTTTCATTTTGTATTTGAATTTATTTAAAGATTAGGTACAAAGATTAAAGATTGATATTAGTATAAGACTACTTATACCTCAAACGGATGCTTCAAAACGTATAATTTAAACTTATTATGATTGAATAGAAGAAAGCTTTGTAATCCTACTTTTTCATCTTATAAAATCATGGTTTAAAAGTTCGCGTAAGGGATAGAAGCGGCATCCTTTTTTGACCCTTAAAAGGCAAAAAAGATATAGCAGGACTGAGTGTAAAAGAAACATACCTTAGTATGTTTCTAACGAAGTGCCAGTCTGCGCGTGTGCCTGTGAGAAGCCCGACCCAGAGGGAACGCCCTAAGATGAGAAAGTAGGAGTAAAACCATCTTTTACAAAGCCTTCTCCTTCTAGAAAAAATTATTTCTTCTTGTTTATTCTCAAATAGCCTTCAAAATCCTTTACGGTTCCATGTTTTTCTACGTAAGCCATTAGGCTACTTTCCATCTCTTTTACTTTTGCGCTTTGAGTTTTAGCTAAATTTTTTATCTCAGTGGGGTCATCATCCAATTGGTATAACTCCCATGTTGTCTTTGAAAAGCCATTGAACTTACTTACTATCTTCCATTTCCCTTTGATGTAAGCGGTAGCCTTTGTTCCTTTATAGAAAAAAAGTACTTCTCTATCTTTCTCTTGATGAAAAGGTACACCTTTAAAAACAGCAGGTAAGATACTGTGTCCAATAAGAGGTTTTATACTTTTGTCTTTGATTTTTTGAGGGTACTTAGCAGAAGTAAGTGCTAACCATGTATGTATAAAATCCCACACATACACCCTTTGATGATTGATTTATGGGTTGGT
>WTJX01000512.1 GCA_011524675.1 Cytophagales bacterium | reverse complement strand
ATCTATAGCGTCGAACGCTATGTCTTTTGATGAATTGTTGATAACGCTTACTTTGTGAGCGTAAAACTCATCATTTATCAATTCGTCACTTTTTTTAGATACTACAACGGATAGGTTTTGTTTTAGTGCTTTGTCTTTTTTATCTAATGTTACAGGTGAAGGATTTGTTTCTGAATGAGCGTACCCACCTTTTTCTTTTTCTTTATCTTTATAAGGTGAATTAGCATAAAAAGAACTTCTTCTCATGTAGGCAATATTCAAATGACGGATATGTTTTTGATCTTTTGTTTCATCCGACACATAGACAGTTTCCCCTCTTTTATTAATGTAAGCTTGTCTGTTTTTTATAACGCACTCCATTAATTCATTTTTAAAACCATCCCATGAGCAAAAATCCATAAAAGCGGGGGTTATTATTTTTGCTTCTTTAAAGTTACCTAGTCCATATAGTAACTTATTTTGCTTGGGGTCGGTATCGTCATAGACAGCATAAATAAAAAGGTTACCTCCTACCATTCTTATGGAGCTGTTGTTTATGAATGGTGGTATAACAAAGCTGCCAGAGGTATCAATGATTCCGTTTTTACCATTACTGAAAAAATCGTCTCTTACAATGAGTTTACCATTACTGAAAGTTTTATTAAATGTATAGCTCACAGAGTCTAGTTTTTTCACTTGAAAGTTTTTGTCAACAATATAATATTGATCTCTATCTTTATGCAAAATCCCCTTACCTGAGGAGAAAGAAAATGTTTTTTTATATGACTTGCTTTTCAATAATAAATTGCCTTTAAAATCCATGAAATCTTCATATTCTTCGCTAAGATTTGATTTTCCTATTAATCGGGATTTAAACTTTACCCTAACGGTACTATCACCGCCTAAACCTACAACAGCAGAAAAGTGAGGGAAGTCTGTTTGAATAAAATGAAAAAGGGTGTCATTTTTTTTGTTTAGTACGAGTGCTTCTTTGCTATGACCATACTCATGACTATCAATGGTGTATGCTAAGAATAAGTCGTTATTATTCCTGCTAATTTTTTTATAGTTTCCATAAGGGATCAAAAAATTACCTAAGGTATCTATCACTCCTATTTCAATTCTAGTAGCTTTGTCTTTTGCTAGTCTTACATTGTGGTTGTGTCCTTCTACTATGGCTAAACCATTTTTAAAATCACCGACCTTAGAGAATGGTGTGGAGGATACTAGTTTTCCTGTAGTGTCAATAATGTCAAATTTTTCACGAATAAAACTGCGGTAGTAAACAAAGGCTCTTCCGTTTTTGAAAGGAGCTAAACGAACGTGTTTTTTGTCCAGTAAGAATTTCCCTTTTTTGTTGATATAATTTTGATTTCCTTTATATTGTACTATTGCCCATCCTTCACTAAATGGCTCTGCTGAATCATATATTGGTTGAATGATGAAATTTCCTTGATTATTTATGTAGCCAAATTTTCCATTCATTCTGACGGCAGCTAAGCCTTCTGTGAAGTCATATACCTCTGTATATTTTGGGGAAATGACAATATCTCCTTCGTGATTGATAAAGCCATATTTCCCTTTTAACAAAATCTTATGTGGGTTTTTACATTCCTTTTGTTTTTGACAATGAGCTAATAGGAACGTAAATGTTAGTATAATAAATAGACCTTTTTTCATGCTTTGTTTTTCATCGTAAAAAAAGCCTCAAGGTATTATACCATGAGGCTTTTGAGTCCTTTATTTTGATAGCGTATTTTCTTATCCTCTTCTTCTTTCTAGTAGTACCATCATCATCAAGCTTAAGATGATTCTCTGTCCGTCGTCAGCATCCATTTCTCCTATTTTTGCTACGCTGAATTTTTTACCGAAAAATGATGGCTCTTTCTTTAGTCGTGCAATGATTTCTCCCTCTTCATTTGTAACCGCATAGGTAGGGTTGAACAGGTAACCAGTAAAGAAACTAAGGACAGGTATTTCTCCTAATAGCGCATCAAATACTTTGACCCAAGCATTTTCTTCGGTAATGCTGTATTGGTGTTCGTCGTTTTGATCTATGATTTCGTATTTTGCTTTCCATATAGAACGCCATCCTTTTCTAGCTACTTTTCCTAGTGTTTGTCCAGCAGCATTCTTGAAGCTATAAGCAGCGGAAAAGTCTATCCATTTATCTGCGTTGATGGTATAGGCTACTTGACTTTTGGACTC
>WTJX01000631.1 GCA_011524675.1 Cytophagales bacterium | reverse complement strand
GACTCCTGAGATGAGGGCAGAGAACCAAAGCCCTATGATACGGAATATCATAATGAAAATGATAAATCCAATAAAACCTAATATGGATATAATAATGATTGATGAAGACATAATATGTAATATATAAAGTTTAAAGTATAGTTTTTAATAAATAGTAGTTAGTGTTTTGTGTGAATGATTGGTTAGTTTTTTGTTTATAATTTTGAGTTCAAAGTAACCTTCAGTTCTGCCATGTACTTTCTCACGTTCAACATAGCTCTACCGTGATACGTTTTTTTTGAATATCAATGATCTTGACCTTTACTCCTGCATCTACAAAAGAACCAGTAGTAGAGACTTCTACTCTAGTGTCATCAAAGTCAGCCATGCCCGAAGGTCTCAAAGCAGAAACGGTAGTGCCTACTTGCATCAGTACAAGGTCTTGAGTAAGGTTTTGATCTACCTTACCTGTGATTTCAGATTGTAGAGAATACCTCTTCCAAACCTTTTTTTGAATAGCCCAGTAAAAGGTAGCACCAACCAAGATAAGAATCAATAGACTACTGAGGCTACCAGCACCAACGCCATATTGTTCAAATACAAAATATAGCCCCGTAAGTACGACAATAAAGCCTACTAACCCTACTACAGTAGTGCCTGGTATAAAAATAATCTCTACGCCGATGAGAGCCAAACCGACCAAAATAATACCTATGATTGCTAATAAACTCATAAAGATTTAAAAATAGGTTAGCTTATTCGGAAATAAAAATATTCAAAATTAATTTTTCAAAAAAGTATCGCTACACCTACTATATTTTCATGATGAGAGAGAGAGATTTCATGATGACAACGATTACCATTGAGTAAAAGGTAAGGGATTTGGTTGAAGTCTTTTTTTATACTCCATATTTTTTCTTTTGTGGTAGGAAGTTGTTCTAATGCCAAGCGTCTTACCGCTTGGTGTTGACTTGTATAGTCTTTGTTGTTTATTTTTCTCTCTACTTGTATCACTTCTGCTTGCCCTTGGTAAGCGATAGTATGTATGCTAATGTCATTTATAGTACTACAGATGTGATATAGTGCATTATTAAAAAAAGCATGACCCGCAAAATGCTTTGCAGATTGCTTAGCGATAGATAACACTTCTATTGTTTTTGGTGCGAAACGCTCTCTCAGTCCTGCTTTGACATAAGACTTATAGAGCGCTTCTTTCATTGACCATATCAACCAAAAATAGATATCTTCTTCTAATAATTTTTCAAATCGTTTTTTTTCAGATAAACTAAGGCTATAGCTGTGTAAACGTGTCTTTTTATTTTTGAAGTTTGATAGAGCCTTTGCAGTGTCAATGATGTCATTGCCTAGGTACATTAGCCCAACAGGTCATTGATGATATCTACGCTTGCACCTACGGTAGTCATTTTTGAGATCACATCATCTTCTATCATAATATCAAATTCGTTTTCAATGTCCAATACGATATCTACCAAGTAAGCAGAGTTGATATGTAAGTCCGTAAGTAGATCACTTTCCTCTGTAATACCTTCTATGGTGATGTTACTATCTATATAAGGTTTTATTAATGTTTTTAGTTGCGCTACGATTTCTGATCTTTCCATGTATGTTATTTTTGTGAGACTAGTCCCATTTTTTTAAGATGACACAACTGTTGACATCGCCAAAACCAAAACTAGACTTAGCTACAATATTTGTCCTTTTTTTTGTCATTTCCAAAGGTATTTTTTCTCTGTGTACACAATCAGCTATCAAAGGGTGCAAATTTTCAGAGTTTAGAGAGGCATGTACAAAGTTATGTTGCAATTGTAATATGGCAGCGGTAAGTTCTATTGCGCCAGAAGCGGCTAAGCAGTGCCCGATCATAGATTTGAGAGAGTTGATATAGGGAAAGTCTTTGCCTTTTAGCCCTAGCACTTCCGACCAGTTTTGTATTTCCAATACATCACCCATAGTAGAGGTAAGGTGTCCTGCGATCAAGTCAATGTCTGTAGGTGCTATGTTTGCCTCCTGTATGGCAGTAGCGATGCAGCGTCTAACCCCTTCAGTATTGGGGCGCGTCATCGTTCCTTTATTTCGTTGTCCACCAGCATTGATGCTACCCCCCAATACTTCTGCGTAAATTTTTGCGTTTCTAGCCTGCGCCGTTTCTAGTTCTTCGAGCACCAAAGCTCCAGCTCCAGCCCCAGGTACAAAGCCACTAGCATCCTCGCTCATAGGTCTAGATCCTCTGGCAGGATTGTCATTCGAGTTACGGCACAATACTCTCATAGCGTCAAAGGCAGCCCAGCCATACTCACTATATCCCTCACATCCACCAGCAAGCATACGTTTGGCTTTTCCCTGTGCTATGCGCTCATAGCTCATTACAAATGCCTCTGTCCCTGTAGCACAAGCAGAAGAATTTGAGCTTACCTGATTGCCCAGACCAAGCATACCACCAAGATGCGCACTCACACCACTATTCATCATTTGCTCTACCACCCTACTGCCAAGCTTGCGTATTTGTTTTTTATCTGCAAGTTCAAAAAAACGTCTAAAAGTCAAGTCATTACCAGTACACCCAGCACCAAAGATAGTTCCACTGTCCCAGTCTGTATGCTCGGCATCAATAAGCAAGTCTGCATCTTTCCATGCGTCTATGCCAGCCATGCAACCATATAGTACCCCTACGTGTTTGAGGTTTTTGATGGTTAATTCAGAGAAATAATCCGAGAGTTTTTCATGTGTAAGAGGAGCAGGGCGAGCACATAACTGACAGACATAATTCATTTCTTCAAGTGCGTCCCAATGAGCTATGCCAGAAGTTCCTTTTCTCAGCGCACTTTCAAAAGCATCCAAGCCATGACCAATAGGGCTAAATACCCCCATTCCTGTTACTACAACTCTTTTCATTGAGTTCTACGTTTTAAGTTTTACGTTTTTAAAAAATAGTCAATAGTTCAATAGTTCAATCGTTAATCACTAACCACTATCTCGCTTCATTTTTTAATTACTTTAATTTCTTCATTCCTTTCCAATTGAAGCACAAACTCCCAATCCACACTACTCCATTCTTCATTATACATCATTAATTCTTCATTAAAATAAAGCCACTTTCGTGGAATAAAATCATGCTCTTTTGAGTATCTAGTAGTTAGTATCAGGTATCTAATATATACGGGTCTATAGTCTATAATTAATAGTTTTTGGCTTCGAGAAATAGGTAGTAAATCATTTGGTGAAATTTATTAAACATTAATCGTTAATCACTAACCACTATCTCGCTTCATTTTTTCATTCACTTGATAAAAGGCACAAACAACCAATTCTCCTCATTATTAATTCTTCATTATACATTATTAATTAGCTTCTGCCACTTTCGTGGAATAAAATCCAGCCCTTCACGTCAGTACGTCAATACGTCTTTACGTCTCTAAGTCGGTATGTCTATACGTCTTTGGTCTTAAAATCTAAAACCTTCAACTTTCAACCTTCAACTTTCAACCTTTAACTCATACCCCATAACTCAATACTAATCGTTAATCTCTAATCACTACCTTCCTTCATTTTTTCATTCCTGTAAAGCTATACCCTTCCAATCCTTACAACATTCCATTATTAATTTTTCATTATACATTATTAATTAATTTGCCTCCCATTCTCCAACAAAAACTTTTACAGCAGGGCCGCATAGCCAAACGTTTTCGTATGTTTCTTCTTTTTCATCAAACAATACACACAGCTTCCCTCCCTTGGTGATGATATTTATAGGGCTATCATATTTGTCCAATGATGCTACAATAGCACAAGCTGTTACTCCAGTACCACAAGAGTAAGTTTCATCTTCTACGCCTCTTTCATATGTGCGTACTTGTATGGTATGTTCGTCTATTTCAGAATAAAAATTGACGTTAGTTCCACCTTCGTTTTTGTATAGGCTACTATAGCGTATATTAGCGCCTTCTGTTACAACATCATAGTTGGATACGTCTTCTACATAGCGTACATGGTGAGGAGAACCTGTATCCAAAAAATAATCTTTGCCAGCGGTAAAAGGTAGTTCGGCATCTATCATTTTTAGTTTTACCCTATCAGCTTCTATGACTACCTCATGAGGACCGTCAACGGCAATAAATGTAGCGCTCTCACCGATGACACCAAGGTCATAAGCAAACTGAGCGATGCTTCTACCTCCATTGCCACACATGCTACTTTGGTTGCCATCGGCATTGTAATAGACCATTTCAAAATCATAGTCGGCATGATTTTGCAAAAGGATCAAGCCGTCTGCCCCTACACCAAATCTACGATCGCATAATTTAGCTACGAGAGATGTGTTCTTATCATCAAACCATAAGTCTCGGTTGTCAATCATGACAAAGTCATTTCCTGTTGCTTGGTATTTATAAAATTTCATGTGTTTTAAATGTGTTCGAGTGTTTATGTATTCAAGTTGAAAAAGCTTTGCGCTATGCGACATGCGGTTTGCGTCATTATAATCATTTCCTTGAGTGGTGAGAGCTACGTAAACCTTAGTTTATTCGCTCCCGCCGTGCGGGTTTCATGTGTTTAAAATGGTCAGTTGTCAATAGTCAAATCGTGAATTGTATTGTGTTTCGTTAATGTTCTCAATTCATTTAAACTTAAAGAAAGAAGTTTTTCTTTGGGTAATTGCAAGCCGATAACGCTTTTGGTTTTAAGTCCTCGTTTGAATCCTCTATAGGCTGCTAGAGGTCGTAGGAAACCTCCAACCAAAAGACCTAGGAAGGCATAAAACCAACCGACAGGATTCTTGCCCATGCCTGTAGTGATTTCCCACGCAGAGACAGCTGCCTCACCAGACCAATTAGTGTTATAGTCATTGAGGATATGATGTATATCATGAAGGTAAACCAACTCCTGTCTCCCTTTGAGGTTTGGGATAGGGAACTTTCCGATACCGATGTCTATCCATACCCAACGTTCATTTTCTCCTCCTTGCTCTCCAAACTCTGGATGTTTGAGATAATATGCTTCAAGTAGTGCTGCTATTGTTTTTGAATTGTCCATAAACAAAAAAACCTTCAAAGTTAACACTTTAAAGGTAATAAAAATTTTTCAAAAACAGAGCCAAGATTATTTCATTCTCTTTTCTTTTATTTTAGCAGCTTTACCTTTGGCAGTTCTAAGATAGAATAATCTAGCTCTTCTTACTTTACCTTTACGTAAAACTTGTATTTTTTCGATGCTAGGTGATGCTAATGGGAATATTCTCTCAACACCAATACCAGCCGATACTTTTCTCACAGTGAAAGTCTCACCATTTCCAGAGTTTCTTCTTTGCAATACTACACCTTGGAATTGCTGAATACGCTCCTTAGCTCCCTCTTTAATTTTTACGTGAACGTTTATCGTGTCACCAGCTGCAAAATCAGGTAGGCTTGCAACTTTCTCTTTATAATCTTCTTCGAATATTTTTAGTAATGTGTTCATGGCTCTAAATGCTAAACGGAGTGCAAAGGTAAGAAAAAAATGATTACATGCTAGCGATTAGTGTGTTTAAATTTGAGAAAGTCTTTTTCTCTAAATGAGATTAATTTTTGGAAGGCTTTACATAGCTAAGGTTTTGTGTCGAACTGTTTTTATAGTGAGGGTCTATTAGTTGTTACCGGTGATCTCTATGATTGTAAAAGTGTGTTTGGTGTTAGTCTTTTTTTTAGTTTGTTTAATGTGTTAATAAGTTGTTGATTACTTTATTGTCTTTATTGTTTTTATTATTTATAGTTATAAGTATATTTATTTTTTATTAAATAGTAATAAATTTATTATCATATTGTTTTTTATAATTCTTATTGTTTTATATTTCAAAGATTAATACGGTATTATGATTTAATAAAGTGTTTAAAAATATGGATTTAAAGTAAATGTTAAGATTATAGTAAAAAACAAGTATTTTAGTTGTATTATTATTTGTAAAATTTAACTTAAAACAAATAAATGCTTCATTATGGAAACACAAACGTTAAAAGACTTGCTAAGTCAAGGGCAAACGAGTAAAAACAAAAGCGACCTAATTTCTTTTATAAAAGGAATACATGAAGGAATAGGTAGTGAAGAATACGCAGGTGTAACAGGAATTCAACCAGCAGAGCTAGAAGGCCTGACCAAAGTAGATTTGATCGCAATCATTGAGCAATTCAAAGACGCTTATAAAAGTGAATGGGAGGATTCAGTCAAAGGAAGCATGGCGACTATTTTTAAGAAAATGGAAGATGATGAGCAACTGTTTTCTAAATCAAATGCATCTAATGTAGATTTTGCAGCAGAATTAGGAAGTATTGACTTTAAAAATATCATTAGCGGTCCATTAGATGCCTGTGTGCAAGCCCAAGCGAATGCTTCTATTTCTACGGTTGATTTTATCAAGCAAGTGGCTTTTGATGATGACGGAAAGCTTAGAACAGTAGATTTTTCTTATGACAAAACAGTAGATGATGGAAGTGGGGGGACAACTACAGAAACTGTCGCCCTAGAAGTACCATTCATATCTACCTTGACGGTTCCTAGTATCAGAATAGAAAGCTGTGAAATAGATTTTAATGTAAAGCTCAATTCTGTATATACTAAAGATGTTAGTACTGATTTTGAATTAGACGCAGGTTTAGAAGTGAAATATGGACCAGTAAAGTTTGATGTAGAAGTATCTTATCAACGTTCTATGAGTACAGGAGTAAAAGTTGAAAAAGAGTATAGCTTGGGAGTCAAAGTCCAAGCCACTAACGACCAATTACCTGGTGGACTAGAGAAAGTATTAGGAATATTAGCAGGTTAAGAACATGGTAAAACTTTCAGATTACTTGAATTACCTCAATAATGAGGTGATTCAAGCTCGTAAAAAAGCAGACGAGCAAGCTATAGAAATCGCAAAAGAGTATGCCAAGCATGAATATTTGAAGTATTTTAAAGTGCCACGCTTTTCAATGCCTGTCATTAAAATGAATATTCCTATCAAAATTAATCAACTTGATACAGAAACTAAATATGACTTTGATAGAGATTATGATCTATTTATAGCAGAAGCTAATGAAAAAATCACTAAAGTAAATCAAGAAAAACAGCTGAATATCAAACCTTTAGTCAAAGAAGAACTCTTAGAGAATAAAGAGTTGATAAGTGTTTTTGACAAGCTGGAATTAGAAGACAGGAAACCAGTAAAAAACATTAGTGAAAGTCAGCACTTCCGACTGTAAATAATTTTCGGCTTTAACTTGTTGAGAAGGCATAG
>WTJX01000572.1 GCA_011524675.1 Cytophagales bacterium | reverse complement strand
GAATGAGTCCATAGTCCATAGTCCATAGTCTATAGTCCATAGTCCATCAGTTTTTAAATACAAAAAAAAGAAAAGCTGTAATGACGAAAATACAAATAGCAAATTTCAAAAATCAAAAGTTTGTTTTTTGTATTCTGTTTTTTGGGATTTTATTATACTAAATACTTTGTACTTAGGACATGATTAAAGGGGTACTTTGATATGTACTTTAGTCCCTTGGTTTGGGATGCTATCTATCGCAAAATCACCTTTTACAAGTTTTGTTCTTTCTCTCATATTGATAATGCCTCTACCATAGCTAGCTTGTTTTTTGCGTGGGGCGCTGAGGTCAAAGCCTTTGCCCTCGTCTATGATATGTATATGTATGTAGTCATCATCACAATACATGATTACTTCTATTCTTTCGGACTCTGAATATTTGACAGCATTGTTGATGGCTTCTTGTACGGTACGATAGATCGTAACTTCTACAGATTTGTCCACCCTCTTGTACAAGGATCGTAATTCAAAGTGCATGTATATGCCTGTATGCTTGGTAAGTTCTTCGGTAAGGATTTTTAAGGCAGATACCAGCCCATAATCATTCAATACACTAGGCATCAGGTTGAAAGATATTTTTCTTATCTCGGTGATGGTCTCTTGCAACAACTTTTTGATGCCTTCTAGCTTACGCTTTTCTTTATCGGTATCTACTAGCTTTAGGCTTCCCATGTTAAACTTCAAAGCCGAAAGCATTTGCCCTAAGCCATCATGCAATTCTCTAGAGATACGCAAACGTTCTTCTTCCTGCCCTTCGATCACTGAGGCTGTTTTGATGCGTTGCTCATTGATTTTCTCTTCTAGCTTTGAGGATATGTTATTGAACAAGCTTATACATTGAGTGATGCTTTTATCTTGGTTTTGAATAGGGATACTTACCATGTCCATCCATAGTTGTTGTCCTTCTTTGTGGTGCAATACGATCTCTTTTTTCCATACTTTGCCCTCTTCTACATGATTCCACATATCTGTAAATACGGACGGGCTCAAAAACTTATCACAAATAGTATTGAAGCGTTCTCCTATGAGTTCGTTTTCTTCATAGGCAAGCACCGAGCAGAAATTATTGTTTACATAGTCTATCATACCCGAAGGGTTCATTTTGACCATGAGCGTGGCTTCCTCCAACGCCATATTTAAGCTAGTCAATTCTTTCAGTGAACTTTTTAGCGCTTTATTGGTCATCTTTAGTTGGCTTGCCCCTTTGCGAGACTTAATGTCTGATGCCTTCAATGCTGCAATAGATTTATTCACAAAGTTTACAGAGGGCTTAAAAATAAAAATGGCTTCTATGCCTAAGGTGAAAAGGGTTAAGATGAAAAGTATCGCTTCTATCTTTCTCAGTAAGCTTACTTTGTTTGACGCTTTATGTTCATACTCTTCGACTATTTTTTCCATGCCATCAAGAAAAGAAGTTTCGTTTTCAATAATGATCTTAACGGATTTTTTTATGTTTGAAATACTTTGCTCTCTTATAATCAGTACTACATTATTGTATATCAGGTTAAAAGGAGTTTCTATCTCTTGAAACATGCTAGCGATATAGTCGTTATTATTTGCTCTTAAGCCTAATGCTTCATCACCATTCATCAAGCCATCATGGTGTCTTTTCCATTTTTCGAGCGTTACTTTTAGCCTATCTCTCAGAGGGGCTTTGTCTCGTTCGGAGATAAGCAATAGCGCTAGTTTACTTAGCTCTTGACTGTACGTACTTTGTTTTCCTGCTATATTGATATGGTGAGCATCTTTTTGTTGAAGCCCAATAGAGCGCTGTATAAGCACTTGCCCACAGATGGTTAGTGCGGCCACCAAAGAAAGTGCTATGATGTAGTTTCTACTAAGCTTGATAGAAGCCAGTTCTTGTAAGAGAGATTTTTGGACTCTTTTCATAAATTATTTTAATTGTAAGCAGCTAAGCGTTCGGTTAAGCCTGTTTAGTTCATTTTCTAGGTGATCTCTAAGGACGAAAAAGATACTACTTGTTGAATAACTCATTACTAAAAAAGCTAACCGCTAATATCTAACCGCTAATACCTAAAAGTCAAAAATATAGTTCTTAAATAGACTTAATTTGATACGAATGACGGTTCAGACTTTCTAAAAAAGAAAAAATACGTAGTGTGTTGTGTTTTTAAGTAAGTACTTATA
>WTJX01000672.1 GCA_011524675.1 Cytophagales bacterium | reverse complement strand
CTAATCACTATCAAGCATTCATTTTTTCATTACACCACCCCGCATACTGGCTCATTCCTAAAAACAGACTAAGGTCTGTTTTCTTAACGCTCTGCCCTCATTTAATTTCTATAAAGATATACCCTTCCAACTCAAACCACACTACATTATTAATTCCCTCCCGCGTACTGGCTCGTCGCTGAAAATAGACTAAGGTCTATTTTCTTAACGCTTCCGCCCTCATTCATTATTAATTAAAACAAGCCACTTTCGTGGAATGGAATCTTGCCTTTTAGGTTACTATGTCTGTACGCCAATACGTCAAATAAGTCTTATGTCTTAAAACATTATCTTTTGCGGTAAATACACTGATTATTCTCCGCATATATAATGAGAATAAGTTATGTATTCACCGTATTATTATTTTTCATAATCTTTTCGAGTATTATTTCTGCTTTTCTAACCATTGTGAACCCTTCATTTCTTAATTTTTTAATTTCTTCATTCTTCTTGAATAAGGCTACAAACAAGTCAAATTACATCTGTCTTTGATCTTTTATCTCAGTAAGTTCTTATAAAGCTTATTCTTTTGTTTTGATTAGTAATTCTGAAATATCTACATCTAGAATGATTGCCATTTCTCTGAGAAACTTTAAAGAAGGTTGAGTTTCATTATTGCAAATTCTTGATATAGTATTCGGTGCCTTAGAAACCATACTGGCAAAATCCTTATGACTAATGTCCTTTTCAGCTAGTACTACTTTTAACCTGTTGATTTTAATTTTCTTGCTCATGTCAAATTATGTATGATTCACTATTTACTCATGACTTAGGTGATCTGATTTTGTCTTTAGCAGGAGTAAAAGGTAGAGGAGACGATGTTTTGAACGATTACTTATTTATCTATAGCAGAGTTGTATATGATTTCATGAGAGCTAACTAACTTTCTATTACCATTAATCTTCAAGGCGATGACAAAGTTGTCAGGAATATCTCCTTCAAAGCTTTCTATAATTTCTTGTTTGAAATCCGCATTATAAAGTTTACTGTATATATATGATCTATCAGTATCTTTACAAGCGAGCAAAAATAGAAGGGATTTATTGTTGTTCGTTTTAAGTTTTTTTATGAAAAAATAAGAAGTTACTGCATTCAGGTTTTTTTCACCACCAAAATAATTTAGCTTGATAATACTGTCTTCATTTATCTGAAAACCTTTGATGGGTTCATAAATGTTTTCAACATTAATCTTGAAACGAGAATCAATAAGGTAAGCCGATAAAGCGTGTAAATCTCCAGAGTTAGTTTTACTAATAAAAACGGTATTGTTTTTCAGTCCTTCCGCAGGTAGCTTACTCGCTTGTAGTATTCTACTTTTCGAACCAGCCAAACCCCACTCTAGTTTTAAGTCTGAACCAAAAAGCATGTTTTCTATATCGCTATGAAAAAAAAGAAAAAAGGAACTTACTTTTCTTTCTGGATACTTGGCCGCAAGCTTTTTCATTTTATAGTTTGCGTGAGGTAGCGTAACATCAAAATCATAGATGTAGCGATAGCGCTTTAGCTCTTGGTCGTATTCAGAATAAAACGCTCGGTCTCCCACTACTATGTCTAAATTTTCTTCTTTATTGACAAATAAAGAGACAAATGATGTTTCTTGTTGTTTGTTAGCCTCTTTACCTCCATACTTAGGGCTAAATAGTACATATGACAATGCCGCTGATAAGATTAGAATAATGAACAGTAGAAAGTAGGATATGTTTTTTTGGTTTTTAAAGGAGAGGAAAGTATGTATTTTACTTTTTTGCTTCTGCTGTATCACATTAACTTTATAGTTTGACTTAGTGATACCTATTCTATAGTGTTCTTTTTTTCCTTCCGTCAAATAATATAAGTCTAACTCTTTTCGTAACTCTCTTATTTTTCCTCTTATCATCGAGTCTTGAATGTTGCTACTTCCTCCACTATCTTCTGGTGTTAACAAATCTATAGCAATGGTAGCAGACTTGAGTGTTATCTTTTGTTCTTCTGCATCTACCAAATAATAAAGAATCTTAATAAATAATTCTTTTTCAGAAAAGAAATTAGACTTTTCTAATCCTCTGATAATTTTTCTTTTCTCAGCAATGGTAATATTCATAGTTTCAAAGATAAAAAAGCATAACTACTATATCAAAAGTAAATAAACAATCAAAATGTTAGTGTTTAAT
>WTJX01000101.1 GCA_011524675.1 Cytophagales bacterium | reverse complement strand
GTCATCACTCCGCAACAGACTATACCGTGTTTTGGTAAGCTAAGGACGATTGCAGTCAACGACCATGCTTTTGGTAACCTTAATGTAAAACATGCTATTAGGTCTTCTTCTAATGTCTTCTTTGGGAAGTTATTTATGAAAACTGTACAACAAAATGTTAAGAGCAACTGGAAACTAGACACTAAATACGGGCTTGAAAAGTGGAAGACATATGTCAACTCTTTTGGTATTGGCGTACATTTATCTTCTGATATTTACGGGGAGAAGGCTGGTTTTGTGCCTGATAGTAGTTATTATAATAAAAAGTTTGGTAGCTGGAATTCAGAGACGATTTTTTCTTTAGGTATTGGTCAAGGTGAGCTAGGTATTACACCTTTGCAGTCTGCTAATGCTGCAGCTATCATTGCTAATAGAGGACACTATTATACTCCGCATATCATCAAAGAGATTGGTACTGCAAATGACGAACATAAGATTGACGAAAAGTTTACGCTCAAAAACAGATGTTTGGTTAATAAGGAACATTTTGAAGCTGTAATTGATGGTATGGAAGAGGTGGTTACGGCAGGAACGGCAAGAAGGTCGCTGATCCCTGGTATAAAGATGTGTGGTAAGACAGGTACTGTACAAAATCCTCATGGTGAAGATAATTCTGCTTTTATTGCTTTTGCTCCAAGAGAAACACCTACTATTGCTATCAGTGTCTATGTAGAGAATGGTGGTGGTGGTTCTGCTGTCGCTGCGCCTATTGCTAGTTTGGCAATAGAGAAATACATCAGAGGTAATATTGCAGAGAGCAGAAAATACCTAGAAAAACAAATTCTTAATATCAATTTACTTGGCAAATAGACTACAAATATTACAAAAATTAGATTGGCTTACGATAGGTATCTACCTAGTATTTATCCTATTGGGCTGGCTCAATATCTATGCAGCAGATTATAACCCGGACCATGTAACGTCTATTTTTGATTTTCATACTAGAGCTGGAAGACAATTTATTTGGATCATGGGTGGCTTTGTCTTAATTGTATTGATTTATATCACAGACTACAAAGTCTTTGAAGCTATATCTTACATTATCTTTGGTTTTAGTAGTCTTTTATTAGTGCTAGTATTACTTGTAGGTTCAGTAAAGAACGGTGCTCGCTCTTGGATAGATTTAGGTTTTATAAGTCTTCAACCTTCAGAGTTTGCTAAAATAGCAAGTTGCCTAGCTTTGTCTAAGTATTTGAGTATAAAGAATCAAAAAAATCAACAAAACAAGTATTTGTTTTTCAGTTGTTTTTTCATTTATATCCCTGTTGTACTCATTTTATTGCAAAATGACACAGGCTCTCTGCTTGTCTATTTTAGTCTCATACTGGTACTATATATCAATGGAATCAAAACTCCTCTCTTTTTTGCTGCTTTAGGTTTTGTTGCTGTTTTTGTTTTGGCTTTGTTTTTCCCTATAGGCGTCTTAATTACATCCTTTATTTTAATTTGTGCTGTACTTGTTTATTTTTTTCGTAAAAGAATGAGAATTGTATTGAGCATTATTGCTGTAACAATCATTATTATCTTTGAAATTTCAGGAACACAGTTTTTTGTCAATAATGTATTGAAAGACCACCACAGGAAAAGAATTGAAGTTATTATTAATCCAGAATCAGACCCTAAAGGAGCAGGATGGAACACCACGCAATCCAAAATTGCTATAGGCTCAGGGGGATTTAGTGGCAAAGGCTTCCTTAACGGAAACATCACCAAAGGGGACTTTGTACCTGAACAATTTACCGATTTCATTTTTTGTACTATAGGTGAAGAGCATGGCTTTATTGGTAGTTTCTTTATTGTGGTGATGTTTGTCTTTTTACTCTTACGCTTGCTGTTTTTGGCTGAAAGGCAAAAATCTCACTTTGCATATCTTTATGGGTACTCTGTTGTCTCGATCCTTTTTTTTCATTTTCTCATCAATATCGGAATGGCTTTGGGGATACTACCTGTTATTGGTATTCCGCTGCCTTTCTTTAGCTATGGAGGTTCTTCTTTGTGGTCTTTTACGATACTGCTTTTTATCTTTATCAAATTGGATGCACATCGATCTGAGGTACTTGCAAGGAGGTAGGTGAATGTCTCCTCCCCTTCTAAAAGAAGGTTTGCAAAACCATCTTTTGCACTTATTCGGCGTTATACAACATTTTAAAATCCTC
>WTJX01000611.1 GCA_011524675.1 Cytophagales bacterium | reverse complement strand
AAAGCACTAAAAAGAGCATACTATCTTTTTAGTGCTTTCATTTTCTTGGTACTTTGTACTTTATACTTTGTACTATTCAACGGCAATTTAGTTTTTACTTTACTATAAATAGTCAACCTTTCTGTTTTCTAATTTACTGTTATATAGAAGTATCTACAACTATCAAAAAAGGCTTTGCAAAACATTAGTGTTGCAAAGCCTTTTTAAGTAGCTCTAAAGTTATACACAAGATTAAAATTTATCGTAGATACTCTCCTCTCACTTTTACTGAGAGAAAGATTTTTACTAAAGCTATAATTATACCTCAGAGCCAACAAATAATCTCTATTGAGGTGTATATTCAAGCCTGTACCAAAGCTTTTTGTGATCACATCTGTAGCACTAAAAGTCGGTAAAGCATCATTATCACCTCGTGTGTTCAAGACGGTGTTTGCGTTTCCTCTCACTCGGGTATAGCCAAAGTTAAAATTGGGGACAAAACCTTCCACTAAGTGATAATAAAAACTTGTATTGACCCTCATGCTACGCACTAAAGAAGCGTTGGAAAAATCAGGAACTAAATGAAAGTCTGTTTTGGCAGTATAACTCAAAAGATAAGTCTGTATATAGAGTTTTTTTCCTTTCACTTCCCCCAAGTATTTGGCATCACACTCAAAAGAGCTAAAATGTAGCCTACCTAGGCTTCCTGTTGACTCTCTATCTGTCCTAACGATCCCAACACCATTAGGGTTTAAAATAAGACTACTGGTTGGTGTTGTCAATTGCCTTGATACCTCATTGCCCCCAGTTACTCGTATGGCATCACGACCAAAAATATTATAAAAGTCAAAACCATACTGAAAATTTATTCCCTGTCTATTGTTTGCCACTCCATCAATAGGAAGTATACGATCGGCACTCCCCCATAATTGAGTTCTCCATAATGTTCTTGGGTTATTTGAAGGGTCAAACATAAAACTTATAGGGGTAGTCCTCCAAAAACCACCATTAGGATTGACATATCCCGAATCTATATGATACATATTTAAGCGCACTAGCAAAGGATTAACCCCTATGAGAGAGCCACTAAAAGCATGTTTTAAAATGATCCCTTTGGCAACCGTTGTGTGTTTTTGAGAGGTATTGCCTACTGTAGGAAGTACCGAACGCATAAAGGCTATTTCGTATTCAGGTTGAAATGGTTCAGCAGAAAGCACCCTCCCGTTTGGTGCAGTCCTCCTACCTAATGTTGCTGAATGCACATAAAAATTTATTGATTCTCCATTGACAGGACTATTAATACCTGTAATCCATTGATTGCTAAGTCCTATCTCGTATTTGGCACGTTTTCCAAATACATTTACATTAAACAACTTATATGTTCTATTAAAAAAAGTAGTAGAAAAAACTTGCCTTCTTTGAAGTCTCCTGTTGGCATTGGTGATTCCTACAAAAGAAACTGATTTTATACCTGTCGTTCCTTTACTGAGATAATTTAACCTCAACCCTTTGGCTCTAAAAGGACTGACAATACCGTTGACAACCACCTCTGGTTGTGATGATAAACCAGATGAATTGAACTGCCTTTCGTAAATAGAAAAGCCTTGTGCCGTATTAACGAGTACAGGAGCCGAGCGAAAATTAGAGTTTCTCAAATTTGCTCCTGTTCCACTATAAGAAAGTATACCTGCGTAATAACTAATCCCCGCTTCTAAACCAAAGGTAAATGTACCTATAGACGTTCGTTCTTGCAAAGCTACACTTCCTCCCCCTGCCCCAGTACCCACACCTCCATTGATAAGTTGATCTTCTGAATCGTCAAGGTTATCTTGAAACCCCAAAAAACTAGAGTTAAAACGAACGTTAAAACCAAAATTCAACGTTCGGCTTATTCTCCCCCTAAGGTTTACCCAAGCATTTTGTCTCATATTAAAATTGGTCGTTGTTCCTGTTCTATCTCGAACCGTACTCAGAGAGGAATTCAAACGTGTATTGCCTCTTATCTGTACACCTTTCACAAATTCTGCATCTTCAAAGGGGTCTTGTGATAATAAGTCACTTGAAGGACTTAACTGCAACCCCAAATTACTAGCATTATCATTGGGTAATCCAAGCATTGATCTTAGCAGTAAAATTTGGAATAGAAATAAAAGTATATGTTTTTTCATGTGTTTATATACGTTTTAAGTTTTAGGTTCTAAGTTTTACGATTAACC
>WTJX01000252.1:1602-7259 GCA_011524675.1 Cytophagales bacterium | reverse complement strand
GATTTTATTTATTCATTTTGTAGTATTTTAAATTTAGTGTATGCACAAGTATTTAGTTGCCTTTGGGTTTTTAGTCTTCATGTCTAGTCCTTTTACCTTTGCTGAGTCGCAAAAAGAAATAGTTTCTTCCCCCAATATATTGTTTATCATAGCCGATGATATGGGCAAAGATGCTATGAAAGGTTTTAGCGAAGGAAGCATCAAACCGAATACTCCGCATATCAATAAATTGAAGGGGGATGGCTTAAATTTTACTAATTTTTGGACTAATCCTACCTGTTCACCTACAAGAGCATCCATCATTACAGGAAAGTATGGCTATCGTACAGGGGTGAAAAGACCTGGGGATAAACTTGATCAAAGCGAAAAGGTATTGCACCAATACATCAAAGATGAGACAAACAACCAATATGCTACAGCTCTCATTGGTAAATGGCATTTGTCAGGTTCTGATAGAATGTTTAACCCAGAGCGTTTTGGGATAGACTACTTTGCAGGTATTACCTCTGGGGGTACAAGGAGTTATACCCAATGGCGATTGATGGCGCATGGATCATCAAGTTTTCAGAATAACTATATCACCGAAAAGCTTACCGATTTATCTATTGCATGGATCAAGAAACAAACGCAACCTTGGTTTTTGTGGTTGGCATACAATGCACCGCATACTCCTTTTCATGCACCACCAGCACACATGCACTCACAGGGTGAGTTAGGGACGTACCAAAGAGGCGGAGACCCTTTTCCTTATTATATGGCAGCCATAGAAGCAATGGATTTTCAAATAGGGCGTTTACTCGCACAGCTTACAGATGAGCAAAGAGAAAATACGCTTATCATTTTTATAGGCGACAATGGTAGCCCTAGGCAAGTGGCACAAAAACCGTATTCTTCCTATCAAGTAAAAGGTAGTTTATATCAAGGAGGGATTAATATGCCTTTTTTTATGACAGGCAAGGGGGTAGAAAGAGTAGGGGAGGATCATAGTTTAGTCAATAATACAGACCTGTTCACTACCATAGCACAAGTAGCAGGAAGTAGCACGGATAGACTACACGATAGTAAAAGTATTCTTCCTTTGCTGAGTAAAAAGGTGTCTCATAGAGAATATGTATATATAGATAGTGATGACTTCAATATGAAAGGTTGTGCGATAAGGGATCAGCAGTACAAATTGATAGCATTAAATTCGGGTACGGAAAAGCTATATGACCTTAGCGCAGACCCTTACGAAAAAGAGAACCTTATTTCGTCAGATAAAAAACTTTCTAAAAAAGAAGAAGCTGCGTTGGTACGCCTAAGGGAAGCGATACAAGAGATTAGAAAATAAGGATCAATTTATGTAATAAATTATTATCACTATTTTTTACGCTTTCTATGAATGCTGGTCAATCTAAGTTGAATTCATCTGCATATTCTGTAAGAAATTGTAATCACAGTTTTGTACTTTAATTGTACTCGTATTAACATGAAAAAGAAATATTCTGAACAAAAAAGAGGGTAGTTTTAAAACGTTTTTTAACTAACCTCAATTATATGAATATTTTAAACAGAACGAAATACCTTAGCATATTATCTATTTGCATGCTTATGACATCATGTAAGAAAAATGATGATGACGGATCAATAACAGGAAGTTCATCTTCCGTTACCAAATATAAGCTTGACAAGATAGTATATAGTGAGCAAGTAACAGTACCTGGAGAATTAACTTTTTCTGATCATCCAGATGATATTATGGATACAGTGTATTTGATGAGTCAAGCGGATACAAACTTACTCTATAAAGCTTATGTATATCATGGTACAAAAAGCGATGGAGAAGTAAGGTTGAAAGGATATACAGATTCAGCTTGTACGGTTTATGACGAAGGTAGCGTAGTTGTTTTTAACTATAATGCTTCGGAAGAGCTAATCTCTACAACACAATACTATCAAGAAGATGGGGCGATACAAAATGAATCTATCTATCTCAATGAGCAAAAACAACGTACGACACTTTACAGAGAGGATGCTTCTTGGCTAAGAGATGATATTTACTATTATAATGAAGTAGGAGATAAAGACTCTGTGAGACTTACAACAGGTTCTTGGTCTCAGTTGGATACTTATGTTACACCTGTAGAAAATGGGACGACAAAAGATGTCTTTTATATTTATATAGGGGCAGACACAGGTTTTGATGAATTGGTAAGAACGGATACGTTGACTACTGTTTATGAAAACGGAATGAAAATAGAGGTTGCAAGGCGCTTTTATAATATGGATGGGACACAGACTTCTTGGTCAACGGGAGAAGAAACGTCAAGAGTAAAAAGGTTTACCTATAATGAAGATGAAGGTGTTGTTACTACCCAACATTATAACTCAGACCTAACTTTTCTGTATGAAGTAAGCAGAAGGTATGAGGTAATAGAAGAATAGAAAACGTATAGAAGACCTTCTTATAGAGACCTTGAATTCAGAAACAAAAGCTTTTTTTTTAAAGAAAAGCTTTTGTTTTATTATACTATATCCTTAGCCTATCAGAATACTAAGATTAGACTAAGAAAAGCATAAATCATGACGATACTTTGATGATAAGATGGTTTAGCAAAGTCTTCAATAAATATGTTATTAAGCACACCCTTACTTTTTCTACTGGCAAAGAAGTAGTAAAGGCTAGATTTTACCTTCCCTCTCCCTGTTGTTTTATGTTTATAATAATTTTTTCATTGAGAAGCATAAAATATAATATTACAAGCTGTTTTCTATCAATACTCATCAAAACAGGTTGAATACTTACGTATGTTCTGTGTCACATTGTTTTAACATTTTGATCTTTCTGACTGAACGCGTTTGAACTTGGAATAGGCACGTTCTTATCATAAAAGAGTTTAATTTTATAAACGTTTTTTATACGTAATGTATTATATCTAACTTTTATTTAATTATGAATATTTTAAACAGAACGAAATACCTTATCATACTATCTACTTGCATGCTCATGATATCATGTAAGAAAAATGATGATGACGGATCGTCATCGGTAGGATCTTCCACAGACGGATCATCATCTATCAAATATAAGCTTGACAAGATAGTATATAGTGAGCAAGTAACAGTACCTGGAGAATTATCTTTTTCTGATCAGCCAGATGACATTATGGATACGGTGTATTTGATGAGTCAAGCAGATACAAATTTACTCTATAAAGCTTATGTGTATTATGGAACAAAAAGTGATGGAGAGGTAACGCTTAAAGCTTATACAGATTCGGCATGTACAGTTTACGACGGCGGGAAAGTAACGGTCTTTAGTTATGATGTAGCAGAAGTGTTAACCAAAATGACAGATTACTATGAAGAAGACGGGCAAATTCAAAGGGAATCTATTTACGTCAATGAATTAAAGCAAAGTACTACGCATTATAAAGCTGATGGTTCTTGGTCAAGAGATGATATCTTATACTATGATGAAGATGGAAATAAGGACACCGCTAGGCTTACGACGGCTTCTTGGAGTCAGTATGAGGAGTATGAAGCTCCTGTAGAAAATGGCACTACAAAAGATGTTTTCTTTGTATATACAGGGGCAGCTACTGGCTATGATAATTTGGTAAGAATAGATACTGTAACCACCGTTTATGAAAATGGCATTATAATAGAATCTTCGAGACGTTTTTATAATACTGATGGCACAGAAACTACTCACTCGATGAAGCCAGAAAAATCAATAGTTAAGAGGTTTAGTTACAACGAGGAAGAAGGTATGCTTACCAAAAGACATTATAACTCAGCTCTAACTTTTCTGTATGAGGAAAGCAGAAGGTATGAAGTGATAGAAGAATAGAAAACTTATAGAAGGTTTTGAATTCAGAAGCGATAGTCTCTCTTTAAAAGAAAGACTATCGCTTTCAAATAGATTCTAAAAGCAAGTACCCAGCGTAGGCAACTGCTCAGTGGTCAATGCAGAACTTGTATTAAAATCAGTACAAGAAGTTACGTTAATCGTATTCCAAGAAGAAATATCTTTACTGAAGACAGAAGCATCATAAAACATGCGATACATGTATTTTACTTTACCTACATCCCAAGAAGAAATGTTTTGATTAAAAGCTGACGCACCATAAAACATACTATTCATATTCGTAACCTTACTTACATCCCATGAAGAGATGTCTTGGTTAAAAGCTCTAGCTTCATTAAACATATCGCTCATATCTGTAGTATTACCAACATTCCAAGAAGAGATGTCTTGATTAAAGACTGATGCATTGTAAAACATTCCACTCATTTCTGTCACGTTACTTACATCCCAAGTAGAAATATCTTGATTAAATGTTGTGTTCCAACTAAACATATAGGCTGTACTTGTAACATTACTTATATCCCAACCAGAAATATCATAATTAAAAGCATTAGCACCAGAAAATAATCCCTCCATAGTTGTAACATTATTTATATTCCAGCCAGAAATATCTTGGTTAAAAGCTAAAGCGTCACTAAACATCCAACTCATATCTGTCACCCTACTTACGTCCCAGCTAGAAATACCTTGGTTAAAAGTTATTGCACTACTAAACATCCAATTCATATCAGTAACATTACTTACGTCCCAGCCAGAAATATCTTGATTAAATACATATGCTTCCTCAAACATACTGGACATGTTAGTTACATTGCCAACATTCCAAGAAGAAATGTCTTGATTGAAATTTTCTGCAAAAGCAAACATTCCTTCCATACTAGTTACCTTACTCACATCCCAAGAAGATAGGCTTTGATCAAAAGTTAATGCAAAAGAAAACATCCAATCCATATTAGTAACATTCTTAACGTCCCAAGAAGAGATGTCTTGATTGAAAACTTCAGCTCCTTCAAACATACTTGCCATAGAGCTTACATTACTGACATCCCAGGAAGATAAGTTAGCGTTGAACAAAGGACAATAATAAAAAACGCTATCCATGTTAGTGATGTTACTTACATCCCAAGCTGATAAGTTTCCATTAAAAGCTGTTGATTCTCCACTATAACGAGTATCTGCAAAGCACTTTTTCAGCGTAGTTGTTTCACTTAAATTAGGCGCGTCTGTAGCTCCAAAAGTACTTATGTTTGAACAGTCTAAAAAATAGCCCTCTCCATTACCTAAAGCAATATTTCCCCACTGTTCTACCGAGACAAACAAATCCTTGGATGTTGGTTTTTTAGAAAAATTGAAGCCTTTGAGTTGTGTCCCAGAAATTTTTACAGTTTTTTCTCCCGCTTCAAGGTAAGTATGTTGAGCATCAGGGTCGTCATAGGCTCTTACTTCTTCAATGCTTCCATCTCCCCAATCCACGGTAAAGGAATAGGCTGTAGGATCTTCGGTTGTGCTTTCATAGAGTGGCAAGCGAATTGTTTTTACATCACCTACTATCCATTTGGTGATAAAGTTATTGACTTCTGAATTTTCTATTAGCTCGGTTGAAGAGTTATTTACTACAATAGGAATTTCTAGGGTCATGTCTGGGTTACTAGTGTTTTCAATGAAAATGGTGTCGCTAGCACTTTGGTGATTTAAGAGTGCCCTATTGATGACTACCTCTATGGTGGTGATACCATTTTCTTCTGTTTGATTGATGGAAAGCCATTCAGGAAAGTCATTTTCATTTATTACCCAATTCAGTTCACCT
>WTJX01000252.1:0-1592 GCA_011524675.1 Cytophagales bacterium | reverse complement strand
GGGCATTGGTAGAGTCAAAGTCGTCAGATGCAGCATGTAGGATGGGGGTGTTTGCCTTGAGCAATATATTTAGCGGTCTTTTTTTGTCTGCCTCTACAGTTAATTCGATGTTTTCTCTTGCTTCATACCAGTCATGGGAAAAAGAAATGAAATAAGTTCCTTTTTTTACTTCTTCAAAGTAAAACTTACCTTCATCGTCTGTGAATTTTGATCCAAAAGTACTCAGTATCTCTACATTTTTTACTGGGATACTGATATTGTTGGCAGAGTCTATCACGGTCATTACCGTACCTTCAATCGTTCCCCGTGTTGGAGCTGGTTCGTCTCTTGTTTTTTTACATGCTATAAAGGCTAAAAGTAAAAGAAGGTAAAAAACAAGCTGTTTCATATTGGGATGTGTTCAGGCGTTTGGGCTTTGTACGTGTTCAAGTTAAAAAAGTATGTATGTTACACTACTTTTTATCATAACAAATTTAACGTCTTTTTAAGAGAATAAGTGTCTTGAGATCAGATTTCTTTTAGAATTCCTGTTTTGGGGTGTTTTGAAGAGAGCATGTTTTTAACCTAATGTATAAAACATGCTTATAGTATTATCTTCACTAGACGTTACCTAAAAACAAGTGCCCAGCGTAGGTAACTGCTCAGTAGTCATTGCAGAACCCGTACTGAAATTAGTACAAGAAGTTACGTTAATGGTGTTCCAAGAGGAAATGTCTTGGTTATATGAGTAAGCGTCATTAAACATATATCTCATATCAGTTACTTTACTCACATCCCAAGAAGAGATATCTTGGTTAAATGCTAATGCCCTTGAAAACATAAAGCTCATATCAGTTACTTTACTCACATCCCAAGAAGAGATATCTTGATTAAATGCTGATGCCCATGAAAACATTCTACTCATATCAGTTACTTTACTCACATCCCAAGAAGAAAGGTCTTGGTTGAAAGCTGTTGCAACAGCAAACATAAAAGACATATTAGTAACGTTGCTAACATTCCAAGATGATATATCTTGGTTAAATCTAGGAGTCCAATGAAACATTTTTTGCATATTGGTTACATTACTTACATCCCATGAAGAAATATCTTGATTAAACGCTTCTGCACCACTGAACATAAAGCTCATATTAGTTACGTTGCTTACATCCCATGATGAAATATCTTGGTTAAACGCTATCGCATCATTAAACATACCTGCCATATTAGTTACGTTGCTTACATCCCAAGAAGAAATATATAGGTTAAACGCTTTTGCACCACTGAACATAAAGCTCATATTGGTTACATTACTTACATCCCAAGCAGAAATATCTTGATTGAAAATTTCTGCGTTTTTAAACATATAGCTCATGTTCGTCACATTGCTTACATCCCATGATGATATCTCTTGGTTGTATCCTAGAGTAGGAGTTCCACTAAATTTATAAATTATATCTCTTCCAAACATTGCAACCATAGAGGTAACATTATTAACTTGCCAAGAAGATAGTTTAGTATTAAATGAATGACAATTATAGAATGCGCTATCCATAATTGTAATAGAACTTACATCCCAAGCAGATAAATCACCATTGAAATCAGTATTTGCA
>WTJX01000258.1 GCA_011524675.1 Cytophagales bacterium | reverse complement strand
GAAAAGATTTCTGATATTGTACTTAAAGGGAGAACTACCGCAGGAAAAGTACAAAAAAATGATACGGAATACTGGACAGAGCTTACGTGGATTACCGCTGCGGAGTATGAAGCTAAGCATGGGAAATAGTAGCGAGATAACTAAGGTAATATCATTACAGGTTTTTATCTTTTAAGAATTATTTTTTGTAAATTACGATTACTCCAAGGTTTTGCAGACTTACAGTGCGCAAAACCTTTTTTATGTTTGTATTTAATTTTTTTTACAGGAATTTGACTCATCACAACCTATCGTTATTGTCTCCTACAAAGGCACTATATTTCTTTTCTCTATGCCTTTGTTTATTGTTAGCACCAGCAATCGCAGGTGAAGTAACCCAAACTAATCTTGAAAAATATAGTTGGACACTTGGCTATAGTCCTGATGAGATCATAGACTATTATGAACCAACACCCGATACAAAACTAGGGCTCCATGTATTTTATCCAAAAGATCACCAAGCCAATGAGCAGCGTACATGTGTCGTGTTTTTCTATGGTGGTGGCTGGAAAAGTGGCGATCCCTCACAGTTTTATGGCTATAGCAAGTACTTAGCGTCGAGAGGTATTGTGACTATCTCAGCACAATATCGCAATGCAAAGGCGAATAACGCTATTCCTAGAGAATGTGTAGAGGATGGCAGAGAGGCTATCAGATATATACGCGAGCATGCCAAAGAATTGGGGATAGATCCAAATAAAGTAGTAGCTGGTGGTGGTTCTGCGGGGGGACATGTAGCTGCTTCTATCGCCATGTGTACTGCTATTGATGCTAACCCTAAAAGTAAAACAAAAAGTATCCCTAATGGTCTTATCTTGTTGAATCCTGTATATAACAATGGACCAGAAGGCGGCTATGGTTATGACAGAGTACAGGACTATTGGAAAGAGATTTCTCCTTATCATAATATACAAAAAGGACAACCAGCAACCATTTGCTTTTTTGGAACGAATGACATTCATGTGCCCATATCTACTGTAGAAGCATTTCAAAATGAAATGGAAAAAGTAGGAAATGACTGTAAAACACACATCTATGAAGGGCAAAAGCATGGTTTTTTTCATATCTCTAAGGGTGGTAGAATAATGTTTGAAGATGTGCTTACCAAAATAGACCGCTTTTTAGTAAAGAATCATTACTTAAAAGGAGAAAATAAAGTAAGTACGTGGACAGCTGAGGCAATTGCACACTATCAAGCATCTAAAAAATCAAAGTAATAAAAGCTTAAATACCCATCAGCTTTTCTCCCTGTAAAAAAGCAATGAAGTAGGTCGACTCAAAAGCCCCGACAGGTCTCTGAGACTTGTCGGACTTTCTTCAAGTGGGGTAAGTTTTCTTTCTAAGAAGGCTTTTCATAACTAAGGTTTTGTGCTTAGTCAAGACTTTCAACATTTTAAAACCGCAGTTTACTGATTGTAAATGAGGATTTTAAAATGTTGTATAACGCTGAATAAGTGCAAAAGATGGTTTTGCAAAGCCTTCTCTAAGCATAAGGTCGTCAAGTAGCCTCTTTCGATAGTCAATAAGTTTTGTCTTTTTTAAAAAAAAAGCTAAGTAGGCAGACAAAAATAATTGTGGTTTTAAAAAGGAGTGGTTTTAGTTCATGTCAAGGAAGAAAGCAAAGCTTTAGCAAGCTAAAGCGCGTATTTCTAACGATGAGATGAATTAAAAATAGCCGTTTTTTATCATAAGTATTTTTGGACGACTACTTAAAGTTCAATACGTGCCTTACCGAAGGCATACGATAAGGTTATTTTATCCTCTTCAAATTCACCTCTTACATTATCCATCGCCTACAACTAGAAGGTTTCCACTAAGTAGTTTTTTTGACCATAAGCGAACATATCTTATTCTTCTGAACATAAACTTATATTTTTCGAACATTATTTAACCCATTTTTTTCTTGTTTACCATACCTTTGAAGTATAGATTTTATTCCACGAAAGTGGCGCATTTTAATGAAGAATTAATGCTGGGGATTGTGGTTGTTTGTGCCTTTATTGAAAGAAATTAAAATAATTAAAGAATGAATGATTTCTATTGACTATTGACCATGAACTATAACTCAAAAAGATGTGAAAGCGCACACAGCATGGCGTAAAACGCAAAGCTCATGGCTTAAAGCCCATACCGTATAATATATAGCTTTTTTAACTT
>WTJX01000347.1 GCA_011524675.1 Cytophagales bacterium | reverse complement strand
TCTTCCAATACAAACAACTCTATGTATTGATCTGTAGGGCTAACGATCCAATATTCTTTGACTCCACACTCTTGATAGAGTTCAAATTTATTGGTCTTATCTTTTTTGGCTGTTGACTCAGAGAGGATTTCAACGATCAAATCTGGCGCACCTACACAGCCTGCATCGTCCAATTTGCTAGGATCACAAATAACACAAATATCAGGCTGTACCACGGTATATATCTCATCTTCTGCATTTGGCTTTGGTAAGCGAACGTCAAAAGGCGCACTAAATACGTTACATTGCTTCCCTTTCAAAAAGAAATTCATCTCAGTCAATAAATCCCTTGATATTTCTTGGTGAATTCTTCTAGGCGCAGGAGACATTTTGAAGATTTTTCCTTTGATAAGTTCTAAACGCTCTTGAAACTTCCATGTAAGGTAATCTGCATAGCTATAGCTTTTGGATAAATCTAATTGACTGAGCTTGGTAATGTCCATGATTGTAATAATTTGCCCCAATTTAACAATTAACTAAAAAAAAGTAAAATAAGGTCAAAATTTTGGATTGTATATCATAAAAAACAGTTACTTTGCTACTGTAAAAAACCACCCATATCATCGAAACAAAGAAAAAACACATTGCCCTCTTGGGATCTACAGGCTCTATCGGAACACAGACGGTAGAGATCATCAATACTTTTCCAGAATTGTTTGAAGTAGAAGTACTTACGGCGGGTAGCAATGCCGATTTACTTATTACACAAGCTAGCCAGCTAAAGCCAAATGTGGTAGTGATAGGAGAAGAAAGCCTTTATGACAAAGTACATGCTGCGCTTGACCCGCTAGATATCAAAGTATATGCAGGAAATAATGCGCTTTCTTCTGTAGTGCAAATGGAAGAAATAGACATCGTACTTACCGCTCTCGTTGGTTATGTAGGTTTGTTGCCTACCATCAAAGCCATAGAAGCAGGCAAACACATTGCCTTGGCTAACAAAGAGACCTTAGTTGTTGCAGGAGAACTCATTACGCAACTAGCAGAAGAAAAAGGCGTTAACATTTACCCCGTTGACTCAGAGCATTCTGCTATTTTTCAATGTCTAGCAGGGGAATGGAACAACCCAGTAGAAAAAATCATTCTTACAGCTTCGGGAGGACCTTTCAGAGGAAAAACAAGAGAAGAACTGGCAAACGTAAGCAAAGCACAAGCCCTCAAACATCCCAACTGGGAGATGGGCGCAAAGATCACGATAGATTCTGCTAGTTTGATGAACAAAGGACTAGAAGTGATCGAAGCCAAATGGCTCTTTCATCTAAACCCAGACCAAATAGAGGTAGTCGTGCATCCGCAATCCATCATACACTCTATGGTAGAGTTTGAAGATGGTTCACTCAAAGCACAATTAGGCATGCCAGACATGCGCCTACCTATACAGTATGCTTTGGGGTATCCCAAACGCCTAAAAAACGACTTTCCAAAATTCAATATTTTTGATTACCCCTCTTTTACATTTGAAAAGCCAGATACAAACACTTTTCAAAACCTTGCCCTTGCTTACGAAGCCATGCGCAAAGGTGGTAACGCTCCTTGCGTACTCAATGCAGCCAATGAAATAGCTGTACAATTATTCTTAGAAGATAAAATTAGTTTTTTGGAGATAGCAGATGTTGTAGCAAAAAGTTTAGCTAAAATACCTTACCTTTGCAACCCTTCTTTGGATGACTACATCCATACCGACAAGGAAACAAGAAGCAAGGCTATGGAATTGGCTTGTTAACTTCAACAGTTTTATTACAGATTAAATCATATTAACATTTATTATTCACAACATGGATATTTTGATAAAGGCAGGACAACTGTTTCTCAGTTTGGCTATTTTGGTTACCCTACATGAAATAGGTCATTTTGCTCCTGCGAAATTATTTAAAACAAAAGTCGAAAAATTCTACCTCTTCTTTAACCCTTGGTTTTCTGTCTTCAAGAAAAAAATAGGCGAAACAGAATACGGTTTAGGTTGGCTTCCTTTGGGTGGCTATGTAAAGATAGCCGGTATGATTGACGAGTCTATGGACAAAGAGCAACTGAAGAAAGACCCCGAGCCGTGGGAGTTCCGTTCTAAGCCAGCATGGCAAAGGCTCATCATTATGATTGGTGGGGTTACCGTAAATGTGATATTAGCTATTTTTATTTATGCTATGACCCTCTTCATTTGGGG
>WTJX01000445.1 GCA_011524675.1 Cytophagales bacterium | reverse complement strand
ATCAAGTATATCAAAAAAATGGCTCAGAAAGAAAGATTTACCGTCAAGGCGAAAAATGTCGATAGACCAGATGTTTCTAAGAATCGCTTTATTGAAATCCTCACAAGAACGCACATCGCCGTTCCTGTAACTTTATATTTTATTATTGCAGCAGGCTTGTTGGCTTATGCTATCCGCTACGAAAGTGCAAGCATGAGCACATTGATGGTCGTAGGTCTATTCTTTGGAGGTTGGCTTTTCTTCACATTACTAGAATATATAATGCACCGCTGGGTATTTCATATGAGTATCCATACCAAAATCAGAAAAAAAATTCAATATTTGGCGCATGGGCTTCACCATGAATACCCTAAAGACTCTAAAACTTTGGCGATGCCTGTACCTGCAAGTCTGATGCTCGCTATTGTGTTCTTTTCATTCTTTTGGGTTATCATGAATGTTTATACCTATGGATTTCTTCCAGGTGTGTTAGTAGGCTATGCCTCTTACCTCTTTGTACACTATATTGTACATATCTATCAGCCACCAAAAAACTATTTCAAACATTTGTGGAACAGCCACGCCATTCATCACTACAAAGACAATACAGTAGTATTTGGCGTTTCTTCTCAGTTATGGGATCATATATTTGGTACAATGCCTAAAAAGGCATAGAGACGCAATGAATTGCACCGTAGAGACACAATGCACCGTAGAGACACAATGCATTGTGTCTCTACCGTTTGACGAATAAACACAAAAAAAGGCTGTGCATAACATCATGTTATGCACAGCCTTTTTTTGTGTGTTGTTTTTCTTCTTTTTCCCTTTCGGGGAATGTAATCCGTTTGTCGCGGACAGGTCTGGTAAAAACGCAATGCAATACGCATTGCACCATGTAGAGACGCAAAGCATTGCACCATGTAGAGACGCAAAGCATTGCGTCTCTACCGATCAGATCAATAAAAATGTACATATTACCATCAACGTCAGTCAAATCGTCCTCCGACCAAATGATGATATGCCACATGTTGAAATCTCAATTTATTACAAACTATAGCCCATTTACACTACTAGCATTAAGCTTAAAGCTTACCATCCTTGTAATCGTACTACTAAAATTCACTTCCCCCAATACAAACAAACCACCGTCATTTGTTTGAGTATAATTTGCTAATTTGAATTGATAACCATTACCTAAGTACTTTCTTGATCCAATATTTTCGCCATTCATACCATAAAGCACTATGCTACCATCGAAAGTATTACCTCCTACCACTACTTTGCTACCAATCATTTTAATCTTCAAGCCTGTAAACTGCTCCAACTCAGAAGCGGGGCTTGTAGTGATATTGACTACGCTCGTCCACGTACCACTATTTTGATAGTAGAAATCATACTGACCAGAGAGGAAAACTGTACCGTCTCCATTGTAAAAAGAAACGGCAAAAGAAGTATCATTGATTGGTAACAAGGCATTGACATTTTCGGTATCGGCATAGCCTTGTAACATAGATACGGTAGCATCTGTAGCAGCTACGGTTGTCCCAGCGAGAGATTTATCTACAAATACGGTAGATAGCTCGCCATTAAAGTAACCGTTGAAATAATAAAAATCACTATTCATCTGCCCTACCATAAAAGGAAGTTGTCGTTCGGTTTTGTCTCTCTGTAAAAAAGTGCTTGCTTCACTTACCAAACTAAAAGAAGTGTTGGTAGCTATACTGTAAGTAATGGTATTCACTTGCAAGCTACCATTGACATCTACTACCGAAAATTTAGTATTGCTCTCATCTACAGTAAGTAAAGCTATATTTCCATCGGCATCCACACTGGCAGCCAAAGGATAGTAAAAGTTTGAACTACTGAGCGAAGCCGTTCGAGAGACGGATAAGTCATCTGCTATTTTTACAATCTGAGTACCCAAGCCACTCCCCGCCCCTGTGGGAAGCAAACTAACCAAATAATACTCATCATTAACAGTCAAAATATTTTTGGTACATGCCAATACTTCTGTATTGCTCAGTATAGCAGAAGATTTCACTTCCCCTTCGTCGTCAGTCAAAATTAATTGCACCAAAGGATAATTGATATCCTCATCTAGCCTCTCAGCCAAAATAAGGTAATCTCCATTGCTCTTTTGTACTACATCCAAGGGCGTATAATAACTACTATCGCTTTCTATTTCGTAAGTCTTGTAGAACTGCCCTTCGCTTGAAGTG
>WTJX01000161.1:2278-7286 GCA_011524675.1 Cytophagales bacterium | reverse complement strand
AACCACCGACTCACGGATTTTCAGTCCGATGCTCTACCAACTGAGCTACAGCACCTCTTTTGGGATTGCAAACATAGAGCTTTTTATTATATTTACAAAAGTTTACCAGATATTTATTTATGATTTCACAAATTGTTTTTTTAATCCTCTTGAGTTTAACGGTATATATCTTTTACAAGAACGCTCAAAAAATACGTAAAAACATACTTTTAGGAAAGAAGTACACACCTAAAGGATCGAAGAAAGATCGTTTCAAACAAATGGTTTTGATTGCTTTAGGACAGAAAAAAATGTTCAAAAAACCTATTCCCGCCTTATTGCATTTGTTCGTGTACCTAGGTTTCTTGCTTGTCAATATTGAATTATTAGAAATAATTTGTGACGGATTGTTTGCTAAACACAGAATTTTTAAGCCTTTTTTGGGAGAAGCGTATCATTTTCTCATTAATTTCTTTGAATTTTTTGCCGTAGCCGTTCTTTTGGTATGTGTGATATTCTTGATTAGAAGAAATGTCTTGCAAATAAAGCGTTTTTTTGGTGGTGAAATGACCAAATGGCCAAAGCTTGATGCTAACCTCATATTGGTCTTTGAAATAGTATTGATGTTTTTTCTTTTGAATATGAATGCTACTGATACTGCCATACAACTAAAGGCAGGAGGCGAAGCAACATACTACTGGGCGAGTGCCTTGTTTGTGCCTTTATATGACAATGCCTCACTTGATGGATTGCATCTAGCAGAGCGTTTCTATTGGTGGGCACATATCATTGGCGTTTTTGTCTTTGCCAACTACGTATTGTACTCTAAGCATCTTCATATCTTTTTAGCTTTCCCTAATACTTTTTTTACGAATATCTTACCCAAAGGGAAAATCGAAAATATGGATGCCATTACACAAGAAGTTAAATTGATGCTAGATCCTACAGCAGTGGCAGATGATGCCTTGGCAGATGAAGGAGGCAGCTTTGGGGCAAAAGATGTACAAGACTTGAGCTGGAAAAATTTATTGGAAGCTTATAGCTGTACAGAATGCGGCCGTTGTACCTCTAACTGTCCTGCAAACTTGACTGGCAAAAAACTTTCGCCTAGAAAGATCATGATGGATACCAGAGATAGAATGGAGGAAGTAGGACAGAATAGAGAGAAACATGGAGAAGATTACCAAGACGAAAAGTCTTTGATAGATGACTACATTACAGAAGAAGAAATATTAGCCTGTACCACCTGCAATGCTTGTGTAGAAGCTTGCCCAGTAAATATAAATCCTTTGTCTATCATCACAGAGCTGAGACGCTATAAGACTATGGAAGAGGCAAAAGTGCCTTCTGAATGGAATGGCATGTACCAGAATGTAGAAACAAGCTTCAACCCTTGGAAATTCCCACCTAGCGATAGAGCGAACTGGATGGAAAGCATGAAAAATAGTTGATAAATTGAATTAATAAAATCAAATAACTACTTAAATTTACTAGCAGAAGATTTTCTATAATTGAGATTTTGCCCTTAGTCAAGGCTTTCAAAACTTCAAAATCATCGTCTATATACAAGGTGCTTTGCTAAAACCATCTTGTAGCACGACTACTTTATTAGATACACCTTCTACTACCACCACAAAAAAATATGAGTAAAATAAAATTAATGTCAGATATGGCTGCCGAAGGCAAAACTCCCGAAATCCTTTTTTGGGTAGGTTGTGCAGGCTCATATGATGATAGATATAAAAAAGTAACCATAGCCTTTGCTAAGATATTGCAACATCTAGAAATAGACTTTGCCGTCTTGGGACCCGAAGAAAGCTGTACGGGAGACCCTGCAAGAAGGGCTGGGAATGAGTTTTTGTTTCAGATGCAAGCTGCTGCAAACATTGAAGTACTCAATACCTACAACGTAAAAAAAATAGTAACCGCATGTCCTCATTGTTTCAATACCATCAAAAATGAATACCCAGAACTAGGAGGAGATTATGAGGTGATACACCATGCTACCTATCTCCAAACATTGATAGATCAAGGCAAAATAAAGCTTGAAGGCGGAGGCGTATTCAAAGGGAAGAGAATCACCTATCATGATTCTTGCTATCTTGGGAGAGCAAATAATATCTATGAAGCACCAAGGCAAGTATTAGAGGTATTGGATGCAGACTTGGTAGAGATGAAACGCTGCAAGACCACAGGCTTATGTTGTGGTGCAGGTGGAGCGCAAATATTCAAAGAGTCAGAGAAAGGTACAAGTGAGATACATCATGAGAGAGCAGGCGAAGCCATAGAAACAGGCGCTAATATCGTTGCAGCAGCATGTCCTTTCTGTATGTTGATGCTTCGCGATGGCATGAAACACCACAACAAAGAAGAAGAATTGAAAATATATGATTTAGCAGAACTAGTAGCACTAGATAAAGGATTATAGTATGACAATAGAAACAAACACCGTAATAGCATTACCAGATACGGCTAAGGTATGGGTGTATCAGTCTCATAGACCATTTACAGCCGACGAGAATACACACATAGAAAGTGTGCTTTCAGAGTTTATGCAGGCATGGAAAAGTCATGGAGACGCATTACATGCAGACTTTGCAGTGTTGTATGATTATTTTATAGTACTGGGAGTAGATGAAAGTGTATCGGGAGCTAGTGGGTGTTCCATTGACTCTTCTGTCAAAGTCATCAAAGAGTTAGGCGCTACTTTGGGAATAGACCTGTTAGATAAATCTCAAATAGCTTATCAAACGGCTAACGATGCCAACGAAATACACACCATAGATTTTAGAAAAGTGAAAGAAGCCGTAACTTCTTCTATCATCAAAAAAGATACACTTGTCTATAATAATCAAGTTACCTCTTTGGGTGAGCTCAAACAATCTTGGTTGCTAAAAGCGGAACAAACTTGGATGGCAAAATATTTTTCATAAAAAATATTTTTTTTTAGGGTTACCTTTTTTCATTAAGTACATTAAGGGATGTATTTAATAAATAATTACAAATAAGTTATGAAAAAGTCAATTTTAGTAGTTGCTATAGCAGCTGTAGCTTCTCTATCAGTAGTATCTTGTAACAGTGGTCAAAATGCAGCAGAAGCTGAGACTACAGCACAAGAAGCAGCAAACACTGTTGCTGAGACTGTAGAGCAAGTAGCTGAAGAAAAAGCGGATTCTTTGGTAGAAGAAGCAACCAAAGAAGTAGAAGCAGCAGAAGCAGCAGTTGAAGAAGCTACTCACTAAGAGTATATTCTAAAGTTGCTCTTAGCAGAGCAATTACAAAAAAGTTACTAAAAAAGGCTGTGTATAACACAGCCTTTTTTATTTTTACCCTATGCAAAAATCAATTGTTTTAGGCGTTACAGGAGGCATAGGCTCAGGAAAGTCTCTTATCTGTACTATTTTCTCTCTTATGGACATTCCTATATACTATGCCGATGAGCAAGCAAAGTATGTGATGGGAAACGACCACGACCTCATAGCTCAACTAAAGAAAGCCTTTGGTAATGAAGCTTATGACCAGCAACATAAGCTCAACAGGACATATCTAGCCAAGCAAGTCTTTTCCGATGCCGATAAACTGACACAGCTCAATGCTTTGGTGCATCCTGCGGTCAAAAAATCTTTTGACAACTGGTGTGCAACACATAGTCATTATCCCATAGTAGCAAAAGAAGCTGCCTTATTACTAGAAAGTGGCAGTTACAAAAGTGTAGATAAATTAATTGTTGTTTGCTCTCCCTTAAAATTAAAGTTGCAAAGGATATTACAAAGAGATAGCCATAGAACCGAGAAGGATGTGCTCGCCATCATGGATAAACAATGGAGTGATGATAAAAAAATAGAAAAAGCTGACTACATCATACAAAATGATGAACGAGAGCTTATACTCACTCAGATAAATACGGTGATAGCGGACATAAAAAAAGCTGTTATTGGGTAATAACAGCTTTTTTTATAATTTTTTTGTAATGTACTATGCTACAGTAGCAGGAACAACAGAAACAAAAGATCTTCCTTTGAATCCTTTCTTGAACTGTACAGTACCATCTGTAAGTGCAAATAGAGTATGATCTTTACCCATACCTACATTGTCTCCAGGGTGGTGAGAAGTACCTCTTTGTCTTACGATGATGTTACCAGCTACGATAGATTGACCACCGTAAATTTTTACTCCTAAACGTTTACTTTCGGACTCTCTACCGTTTTTAGAACTACCGACTCCTTTTTTATGTGCCATTGTCTAATACTTTTTTTGTGATGTAATATAATATGTAATTAGCTTAAACTAAGCTTTGATTCCTTGAATAGAAAGTTTGGTATATTGCTGTCTGTGACCATTTCTTACAGCATATCCTTTTCTTCTTTTTTTCTTAAATACGACCACAGTATCATCTTTCACGCTTTCGGCAATAACCTCTGCACTGACAGATGCTCCGCTCACAGTAGGAGTACCAACAGAGACAGTACCATCATTATCAACTAATAATACTTTCTCAAAGTCAATCTTAGAACCTTCTTCTACGTCGCTTAACTTATCTACGTATAGTTCTTGCTTTTCTTCTACTTTATATTGCTTACCTGCGATCTCTACAATTGCGTACATTGTCGTATAATTAAATTGGGTTGCAAAATTAGTTTTTTGTAAAACAAACTCCAAATGATTGACTATTTCTTTTTATAAAAAGATTTTAAGACTTTGAGATTTTAAGACTTTGAGATTTTAAGACTTTGAGATTTTAAGACTTTGAGACAGAAGACAGAAGAATTTGCTTGTATATGCCTTTACTGGAAAAGAATGAATGTTTGATAGTGATTAGAGGTTAGTGATTAATATTGAGTTATGGGTTATGAGTTATGGGTTATGAGTGTTGAGTTATGATTTACCATTTTTTTACCTGCATAAGAACTAAACGGGTTTAACCGACTAATGAAGAATTAATAATGTATAATGAATAATGGAGTGTTGTACATCTTGCTTGTATATGCCTTTACTGGAAAAGAATGAATGTTTGATAGTGATTAGAGGT
>WTJX01000161.1:0-2178 GCA_011524675.1 Cytophagales bacterium | reverse complement strand
TAGTGATTAGAGGTTAGTGATTAGTGATTAATATTGAGTTATGGGTTATGCGTCATGAGTGAAAGGTTGAAGGTTAAAACGTCTTTGAGAAGTAAGACAAGAGAAAATAAGACATATAGACGTACTGACCTAGAGACGTAAAACGTAAAACGTATAACGTAAAACCTAAAACGTATAACTTAAAAAAACACTTTTACACTTTTTGAATACAATAATTACAAAAAAACGTAGTTTTGTTCCTAGAGTATGTTATTCATATTTTACCATCTTAAATAATTGAGCTTGTTGTTTAAAGCGTTAGGCTAAGCTGAATTAAGAGATTACTAATCCCAAAAGACAACAATCAAACGTTTGTTTTTTGTATTTTGAGATTTGGTGCTTTTAATCATTTCAAAAAACTATGATGGCAACGTAGTGTAAAACATACTCCCTATAAAAAACAAAGCAATGTCAATAGAGATAAAAGAGCTTACTAAAAGTTATGGAAGTCAAAAAGCGATTGATGCGCTTTCTTTTTCTGTAAACAAAGGTGAAATCGTTGGTTTTTTAGGGCCTAATGGAGCTGGAAAGTCAACGACTATGAAAGTTTGTACAGGCTACATCAAGCCTACGAGTGGTACGGCGCACATCTGCGGTGTGGATGTATTGCAAAACCCCAAAGCCTGCCAACAAAAGATTGGTTACCTACCAGAGCATAACCCTTTGTATCTGGACGACTATGTCAAAGAGTACTTAGCCTTCTCTGCCAAAGCACACCAAATGAGTGGTACGGCAATCAAAAAAAGAATCCCCGAACTCATAGACCTATGCGGACTAGAAAGAGAGCAGCACAAAAAGATAGGCGCACTATCCAAAGGTTACCGCCAGAGGGTAGGCTTGGCGCAAGCTCTTATCCATGACCCCGAAGTATTAATTTTAGATGAGCCTACCACGGGACTAGACCCCAACCAAATCTTGGAAATACGCCAAGTGATAAAGCAAGTAAGCCAAGACAAAACGGTGATCTTTTCTACCCACATCATGCAAGAGGTACAAGCGCTGTGTGATCGGGTGATTATCATTAACCTAGGCAAGGTAGTGGCGGACAACTCGGTAGAGAAGCTGGTACACTCAGAAGAAAGAAATGAAGTGTCGTTGACTTTTGATAAGCCTGTTGACTTCGATAAGCTCAAAGAAGTAGCAGGAGTGTTGGAGATAAAAGCTGTTTCCCCTCATAAGGTGCTGCTCAGTACAGCGCTAGATTTTATGACACATGCCTTGATACAAGTGATAGCCGAAAACCAATGGAACCTTGTAGAGATGAAAAAGGAAGTGAAAACATTAGAAACTATTTTTGGACAAATTACTCAAAACGCCTAACGGAATGTTGACCATTTTAAAGAAAGAATTACACACCTACCTCAACTCGTTGATTGCCTACATCACGATTGTTGTCTTTTTATCTGTTACAGGATTGTTTTTGTGGGTACTGCCCGACTTTAATGTCTTTGACGAAGGTTATGCCAATATTGACTCGCTCTTTGTTCTAGGTCCTTATGTCTATCTGTTGCTGATTCCTGCTATTAGTATGAAAACCATTGCTGAAGAAAAAAAGCTCGGCACATTAGAAATATTGCTCACCAAACCTATTTCCACTACCCAGTTGGTGGTTGGTAAATATTTAGCTTGCTTGATTGTAGTAGTCATTGCCCTACTGCCTACGCTGACCTATTATTATTCTGTCTATCAGCTAGGTGAACCTGTGGGCAATATAGATAGTGCTGCGGTGATTGGTTCTTATATCGGTTTGTTTTTGCTTGGCGCAGCTTTTACCGCTTTGGGGATTTTGTCTTCTAGCTTAAGTAGCAACCAAATCATTTCGTTTATCACCTGTCTGTTTTTATGCTTTTTCTTTTATGAGTTGATAGAGATCACGAGTACCTTGAACATTTGGGGAAATGGCGTATCTACTTTGGTCAAATTTGGTTTGGCGTATCATTATAAGGCACTTGGGAAGGGGCTGATAGATTCTACCAATGTGGTATATTTTGTAAGTGTCATTTTACTTTCTTTGCGCTTGGCTGTCTTTGTGGTAGAAAAGCAGAAGGGATGATAAGTTGAATGTTGAACGTTAAAGGTTGAAGGTATAGTAGATAAGAAGCTAGTTTACATTAAAATTCGATTATTCGGGTTTTTACA
>WTJX01000068.1 GCA_011524675.1 Cytophagales bacterium | reverse complement strand
CACGGCGGGAGCGAATAAACTAAGGTTAAGGTAGCTCTCACCACACAAGGACATGATTAAAACATAAATTCTGATTTTAAACACATGAAACGAGTATGTTAAAAGATCAAAACTGGTTTAACAGAATGCTTACTTTTTTAACTTGAACACTTGAATACACGAACACATGAACACATGAACACTTGAATACACGAATACATGAACACACCGCACACGTGTTACTACCTTGCTATCACAGCCTTCCCTCCTTCCATGAGGCTAAGGATTTCTTCTTCGCTTACTACATTATAGTCTCCTGCAATGCTATGCTTCCATACAGAATTTGCTGTAGCATAGTTGACTACCTTTTGATGATCTTGCCCATATTTTATCAATCCTGCGATTAGTCCCGCCATAAAAGCGTCTCCCCCTCCTACTCTATCCACAATTTCTGGAATGTCAAAAAGTGCAGATTTGTATAATTGTTTAGAAGTAAAGACAACGCCTTGCAATTGATTATGCGTGGAAGTGATGGTATCTCGCAGCGTGGTAGAAAATAACTGTGCCTTTGGAAACTTATCTAGCAATTGTTCGCTAATAGAGATGATGTCTTCGTCTGTAAGCTTTGCTCCTTTTACCGTTTTCTTCGCTTTGGGTACAATTCCGAAATACGTCTCTGGTGCATCTATGCCGCCAAAGATATAGTCGCATTTTTCTATCAAGCTAGGCATTACCTCTTGCGGAGTTTTGCCATATTGCCATAATTTGGAACGATAGTTCAAATCTACCGATATGTTGATTCCTTTCTTTTCGGCTATGGCCAGTGCGTCTTGGCATAAGAGCGCAGCACTTTGAGAGATGGCAGGCGTAATGCCCGACCAGTTGAACCAGTCTATGCCTTCAAATATTTCTTCCCAGTCAATCTTGCTAGGGTCAATCATGCTCAAAGCAGAATAGGCTCTGTCATAGACCACTTTGGAAGGACGGATGCCTTTGCCTAATTCTAAAAAATAGATGCCTAAGCGTCCTTCTTGAAAAGATACTTTAGTAGTGTTCACCTGCTGTGCTGCGAGTCGTGAGAGCGCAGTATGCGTTAAGTCATTTTGGGGGACAACGGTAAAGTAAGAAGAGTTAATACCTAATTGAGCTAATCCTACGGCTACATTGGCTTCTGCCCCTCCATAGTGTGCGTCTAATTGATGTGCCTGAGGGATGCGTTGGTGTCCTTGGGTAGAAAGTCGTAATAACAACTCTCCAAAATTGAGTACGTTCATTTTTAGCTATTGACCTGTAATTAAAAACGTTTATTTTACGTAAAGATAGTAAAAAAGTATAACTTATTGATATGAGTATGTTACTTTTTTGTTGTAATATTATTTTAATGTAAAAAAAGAGTCTTCTAACAGTATGGAATTATACATTATTAAATCTTCCCGCGTACTGATATTGGCTCGTTGCTAAAACAGACTAAGATTTTTCTTAACGCTCTGCCCTTCTGAGTACAAAGTCTTTAGTACAAAGTACAAAGTTTACCTAGCGCTATCCACTATCAATCATTAATTTTTTAATTTCTTCATTCCAACAACGGTCTAAACTTCCAATTCACACTCCCCCCTCCGCGCTTACTGGCTCGTCGCTGAAAATAGACTAAGATCTATTTTCTTAACGCTTCCGCCCTTTTGAGTACTAAGTCATTAGTCCAAAGTTTGTCTAATACTAATCGTTAAGAGCTAAATACATCCTTCATTTTTTCATTGTTTTAATTTTTTCATTCGTACAAAGCTCTACTCTTCCCATCCCCACTACTCCCCATTATTAATTCTTCATCATTCATTATTAATTAATTTGCGCCACTTTCGTGGAATAAAATCCAGTCGTTTTGAGTATCTAGTAGTTAGTATCTAGTATTGAGTACTAAGTCTTTAGTACAAAGTACAAAGTTTATTAATCACTAATCGTTAATCTCTAATCACTGTCTTAATGAGATGCAGAGCATATAAAGATTCCATAAGTTGATACTATATTTTTTTTCATTTATTATTTTTTTAATTTCTCTTGAATAAAGGTAGAAACAGTCAATCTACACACTCAATTATTCATTAAAGCGTCGTGCCACTTTCGTGGAATAAAATCTAGCTCTTTTGAGTATCTAGTATTGAGTACAAAGTTTATTAATTCTACTTTACGAAGTTAGGGCGTTTCCCTACGGGGCGGGCTATCCG
>WTJX01000697.1 GCA_011524675.1 Cytophagales bacterium | reverse complement strand
TTCTTAACTTTGAAACATGGATTTGGAACAAGCAAAAGAAACATTTATTAACGCATGGGGATCTCTAGGTTCTAGCTGGGGGATCAATAAAGTCATGGGGCAGATACATGCGTTGCTTTTAGTTTCTACCGAGCCGCTTTCTACAGATCAGATCATGGAAGAACTGCATATCTCCAGAGGAAACGTTAATATGAATATTCGTGCTTTGATGGACTGGGGCATAGCAGAAAAAGTCTATGTGAAGGGAGAAAGAAAAGAATATTTTACTTCCAAAAAAGACATTATGGAATTGGCAAGACAAGTAACCAGAGAACGTAGGAAAAGAGAATTAGAACCTATACTCAAAGTACTCGATCAAGTACAGCAGCTAGATGACGATAGCAAAGAAGCAAAAGAGTTTAAGAAAGTAACCAAAGAGCTAACACTCTTTTCTAAAAAAGCAGATACCGTATTAGAAAAATTTGCCAAATCAGATAAAAACTGGTTTTTCAAAATGATATTGAAGCTTTAAAAAATTTTGACTAAAACTTTCAATATTTTCTGAAAGTAAAGAAATTATTAATATTTTAAATTTTATTGTTATGAAAATAAATAAATCCTTCCTCATCAGCTTTTTTGTAGGAATAGCATTTGTATCTATAGGTACATTGCTATGTCTAACAGCCTATACCAATATGGGGCTAGCCTTCTTTTTCTTTTTACCCCTTGCCGTTGGCATTTCCTCGGGTACATTACCCGATACCAAATCAGCCATTTGGGGTACAGTCATAGGACTATTGCTATTCCTGTTTTTCTTGATTGTAACACATATAGAAGGAATTGTTTGCATTTTGATGGCAACCCCCATCGTACTTATAGCTGTTCTCGTGGGCTGGATCATAGGTAAGCTCATAAAGAGATTTAGAAAAAAGAGGGCAGCTAGTATCAAAATGTCTGTTGCTCCCATTTTGCTCTATGGAGTAGCTAGTTTCTTTGAAGTTTTTTCGGGTAGCGATAAGGTGCCTGCTTCGGTATCTACTACCCTTGTGCTTCAAGCAAACAAACAACAAGTATATCAAAGCATCATACAAGTAGATACTGTAGATGTAGAAACCAGTTTTTTGCAAAAAGTAGGTCTGCCTACACCACGTAAATGTGTATTGACAAAAAATCAAGTAGGAGGGCAAAGGCTGTGTCATTTTGAAGAGGGGATAATCGTTGAAGAGATCATCGAAATGAAAGAAAATGAATATTTGAGAATGAAAGTTACCCATTGTAAGCTAGGGCATGAACGTTCATGGTTGAAGTTTGATGAAGATATATATCACATCAAAGCATTAGGAGACAATACTACAGCTATTACCCGTACTACCACTTACGCCTCTAACTTAAGGCCAAGAAAGTACTGGGAGATGATGGAAGCCATTACCATCAAAGCAGAACAAGACTTTGTATTTAGAAACCTCAAAAAAGATATCTCACTATGATAAACATTACACAGATCATAGGCAAGCTTTCTACACTAAAGAAATTGCCCATACTACCCATACTCGTCAACGAACATGTAAAAGTATATACCCTTTTTTTTAAACCAACCATATTTATGAAAATGCAAGAGTTTATACAAAGCGTCAAAAAGTTAGACCATGTAACCTGTAAGTTTCACAGGTATGGAGGACTAGAATTCAATATAAATCAAAGAGAGTTTTGTCATATACATGGAGATGGTATGATAGATATCATCCTTACAAACGCTTTAGCGATAAAGTACTTTCGTGAAGGGATCTGTATGCCACATCATTTTTTGAAAAAATCACCTTGGGTAAGCTATCAAATAACCAATGTATCAGACATTACAGAGGCAGTACAGCTTGCACAAGTAGCTTATCAACTCAAATTAAACTAATCACATATTAAATTTTATCATCATGAATTATCACATCCTTTCTTATATCGTTTATTTAGGCATTACCATAAGTGTAACCGTTTGGGTAGCCACCACCTTATTCAAAAATGGCAAAGTCATTTTCCTGGATATTTTTTAACGAAACAAACTCATATCACAAAGTGTCATTCATGTCCTTCTAGTCGGATTTTATTTGGTATACTTAGGCTAGGTCATTTTTAATTTAAAAATCATGGGCGAGATCGATAACCTTCAAATGATTATTGAAAAATTAAGTTTTAAAGTAGGTTTTATCATCTTGGTTTTAGGAGGGATGCAC
>WTJX01000360.1 GCA_011524675.1 Cytophagales bacterium | reverse complement strand
CACCAAAAACATCTTTTGTTCTATTTATATTACTAACATCGTTCAGGAAGAGAACGTATTCTATGTACTTAATACTTTGTACTCCATGTAGGCTTTTCTAAAAAGCAGCATAGTATAATTTTATTTAGAGTAGTTTCGGGATTCCTATACCACTACATTCACAATTTTCTTTGGAACGACAATCATCTTCCTGATAGCCTTACCGTCAATCCATTTCTGCACTACTTCGTTTTCAAGAACTGCTTTTTCTATTTCATCTTTTGGCATATCAAGTGGGAAACTAATCTTTGTTCTCATTTTACCATTGATAGAAATAGGGTATTCGTGGGCATCTTCTTTCAAATAGCTTTCTTCTACCTTTGGAAAAGGAGCATAAGCAATGCTTTCTGTATTGCCCAATACAGACCATAGTTCTTCAGCGATATGCGGTGCAAAAGGAGATAAAACAATCAATAGCTTTTCTATTACCTCTTTAGCATTACATTTTTGCTTTGTAAGTTCATTGACACAAACCATAAAATGACTTACCGAAGTATTCAAAGAAAGATTTTCAATGTCTTTTTCTACCTTTTGGATGGTTGCATTGATGGTTTTTTGCATTGCGTCAGTAGGCTTACTATCAGAGATCAATAGCTCTCCTTGTTCATTATATACCAAACGCCATAACTTACGCAAGAACTTATACGTCCCTTCAATACCTTTGGTGTTCCATGGCTTAGACTGCTCCAATGGACCTAAAAACATTTCGTATAAGCGTAAGGTATCTGCCCCGTATTTTTCGGCTATATCGTCAGGGTTGACAACATTATACCATCTCTTAGACATTTTTTCTACCTCACTTCCACAAGTATATTTCCCTTCATGCAATATGAATTCAGCATCAGCTAGGTCTGGTCGCCAGTTTTTGAAGGCTTCGGTATCTAAAATATCATTTGTTACAATATTGACATCTACATGGATAGGCGTTGTTTTATATTCTCCCTTTAGTTCCTTAGAGACAAACTGATTTGTTCCGTTTACTCTGTAGGCGATGCTAGACCTACCTTGAATCATGCCTTGGTTTACTAATTTAGTAAAGGCTTCTGGCTTACTGACAAAGCCTTTGTCAAACAAAAAGTGATTCCAAAAACGTGAATAAAGTAAATGTCCTGTAGCGTGTTCTGACCCTCCTAAGTATAAGTCCACATCTTGCCAGTAGTTTTCTTTTTGTTTGTCAACAAAACTGGCTTGATTGTTTGCGTCCATATAGCGGTAAAAATACCAACTAGAGCCTGCCCAACCTGGCATTGTATTGAGTTCGAGAGGGTAGCCTTCTTTTGTTTTCCAATCTTTTGCTCTTCCTAAAGGTGGCTCACCTGTTTCTGTAGGTAGGTATTTTTCTACTTCAGGTAATACCAAAGGCAGTTCGCTTTCGTCCAATGGATAAGGCATCCCTTCTTTGTAATAAATAGGGATAGGCTCTCCCCAATAGCGTTGACGGCTAAAAATGGCATCACGCATTCTAAACTGTATCTTAGCCTTTCCTATGCCTTTTTCTTCTGCATAAGCAATCGCTTTTTCAATAGCATCAGGCACAGACAAACCATTCAAAAAGTCAGAATTAATCATTGTACCCGCTTTGGCATCAAAGTCGTCTTGGGTAATGTCTGTTTTTTTGCCTTCTTGTACTTGTATGATGGGTAAGTCAAAGTGTGTAGCAAAGCGGTAATCTCGCTCATCAGAAGAAGGTACTGCCATCACAACGCCCGTACCGTAGCCTGCCAATACATAGTCCGCAATCCATATCGGTACTTTAGCACCATTGAAAGGATTGATAGCATAACTACCAGTAAACACACCAGAGACGGTTTTTACATCACTCATACGATCTCTTTCTGAGCGGTTTTTTGCTTTCTCTACATAAGCTGCTACGGCTTCTTTCTGTGCTGCGGTAGTCAAGGTATCAATTAGCTCATGCTCTGGGGCAATGCTGACATAGGTAACGCCAAAGCTAGTATCTACCCTAGTGGTAAATACTTCCAATGTCAAGGCATGACCCTCTACAGGAAACTCTAATGAACAACCTTTAGACTTACCGATCCAGTTTCTTTGCATCTCCTTAAGAGCATCTGACCACGTTAGTTTATCTAAACCTTGGAGCAAGCGGTCTGCATAAGCACCGATACGCATGAACCACTGCTTCATTTTTTTACGCTCTACAGGAT
>WTJX01000091.1 GCA_011524675.1 Cytophagales bacterium | reverse complement strand
TTTTTTAAATGCTTTCCTTATCGTGGTACTTGGTACTTTATACTTCGTACTATTCTTAAAGCGAAAAAGCGACTTTACGTCGCTTTTCAATCCTATGTACTGAGGGAATAATCATTTAGTTTTTGAGAGCAAAATATGTCATTGAAAATGGAGACATATCTATAGTGAGTTTATTGCCTTCTATGTTTACTTTGTGTGTGTTTTGATCTATTTGGTGTTCGTCCACGCTGTACAAGGCATCTACTTTTGTGTAGTTAGTTTGTGTGTTTAAATGAAGCTTACGTTCACTTGATTTGTTGAGTACCATAAAATGTAGGTTCTTTGACTTATCTTTTGCAGCGATAATATGTACAGCCTTATTATTCGTTGTTATCTCAATGAGATTATTCCCAAGGAAATTTTTGTATTTGCTTAGTAGGTGGTAAGAAGTTCCCTCTTTGTATCCTTCTTCTTGGTCCATGATGCTACGAAAGTTGATGCGAGGCCCTGTCCGCTTGTATTTATTTACACCCCACGATAGTGGCCACATACATGCCATGTGCATATCACCTTGAATAAACTGTAGCATCATTTCACTTTGTACGAGTGCGGTTTGGTTTTCGGTTAAAGCCATGCCTGCTTTTACGTTTTGCGGTGCTACGTTCCACTCCAAAGCACATATACCTATATGGGCATACTTTGGGTCTTGATGTATGATGTGTTTTATGAGTTCTATTTCGTTTACTAATGTGCGTTGATCTTTAGGTTTTCTCCACTTATTACAGAAGTGCAAGCGGGGTTGAGATTTCCATAGTTTCCAACTAGCTATCTTCCGGGCCCAGTACCAATGTACATCTATATAATCAATAGCTTTTCCTGCTACTGAGAGGTAAGCCTTTAGTACACGTGATTGGTATAGATAACCATCGCCAAATGGGTTCACATATATTTTTGACTTTGGTAATATCTTTTTCAATTTTTTTGAAAAGCGCACAGTCTCCAAAGCATACTTTTCGAATGAGATCTGAACATAGCTAGCATGATGCCACATTTCATTGTCAAGGTAAAAACCCAGTTCTTCTATCCCTTTGGACTTGATATGCTTTGCCATCCTTTGTGCTTCTGCCACGCTGCGCTTAATGTCATTTGCTTTCAGACCAGAACTAATATTTACACCGACCAAAGGGGGGATTTTCATTTTTTTACAATGACTTAGATAATCATCTAAGCTCATGAATTTTTGATTTGTGTCCCAATATTTGGGTTTTACATAGTTGGAAGCTCCTGTGCGATCCCATGTTTTCTCGTCCCAATAGTCTACATATCCATTGACTCCGGGGTGTTCCCAATGAAAGCGCGATGTTTCTTCTCCACCAGGGTAGCGAAGTGCTTTGGTACCAAATGCCTCAAGTTTTTCTACCACATTATACTTAGACCAAATGGTGTCTAAATCATTGAAGTAACTTAAGTTTTGTCCTAAAAGGTAGGGACTGATCGTGTGTAATTGTTTGTCTGTGAGTGTAGCATTTACCTGAGAAAACAAGCTTGATGAGCATAGTGATAAGATGAAGATGAATACTTTTTCTTTGGTCATAGAAGTATGGTTTAAAGTGATATATTTGGTGCATGTTTACATTGTTATCGTGAGAATCTCAATGTAAAACAAACGTTTATTTAAACACTCCAAAGTTACTTTCTTGTAAAAACAAAGACCTTACAAATTGATCGGTTTAGTATCAAAAAAGACCATGTCACTAGACTGCTGTACGGAAGTAGTACAAACAATGCGAGTTTCTTCGTTAGATTAGATAGAATGTTTTTTTTGATATTGGCGTGGTGTCATGCTATACATCTCTTTAAAACTAGTACTGAAATAGGTGTTGCTAGAAAAACCTACCAAGAAAGAAATCTCTCCAATATTGGCAGACTTTTCTTTTATCATTTGTGCTGCTTTTTTCAAGCGGATCGCTTTTATAAATTCATTGGTGGTCATTGAGGTTAGCGCTTTTATTTTATTGTATAGTTGTGTTTTGCTATACCCAATTTCTTTACTAAACATTTCAACGCCAAAATTTGAGTCTTGCAAATAATGGTGTACAATGTCCATTGCTTTTTGGATAAATTGCTCATCCATAGAGTCTTTTTTGATAGTTTTTCCTTCTAAGATGAGCTCTGTACTATATTTTTGTTGAAGATTCTTTCTTATCTGAAGTACATTTTCTATTC
>WTJX01000711.1 GCA_011524675.1 Cytophagales bacterium | reverse complement strand
TTATCTTTTGCAAAGCCTTACAGACGTTAGCGGCACGAATTGATTCCACGAAAGTGGGATAAAAAATGAGGGCCGAAGCATTAAAAAAATATTACTTCTCCATTTGTTGTTTGAATATTTTTATCTGCTCTTGCAACATTTTAGTTTGTTCTTCCAAAAGCTTGATTTTTGATTCATAAAGCGCTTCTAGCTTTGGGTCTATTACATAATGATTTACATCGCCTGAATTATGATTTACTTCAATCCCAATCCTATTGCCACTAATGGTATTATTGGAAAATAAATACCTGTCTTCATAGTTTTGAATATCTTCTTTTTTTACTTCCAAAATATCAGCGATTTGTTGTAATACTTCATCTTCTACACTAGCATAGTCATTTTCATAACGGCAGTATTGACTTTGAGAAATTTTCATTTCACTAGCCATATGCTCTTGTGTAAAGTTTTTTATTTCTCTTACTCTCCTAATTTTTGTTCCTAAAGTCATAGCACCTTGTTTTTGAATAATACGGTAACCTATTGTATTCTCAGAGCTGTAGCCATGTAAATTAACGACAAAGATTGAATATCAACAAATTAGTGCCTTTATTTTATTCCACGAAAGTGGCATTCTTTTAATGAAGAATTAAGAGGTAGCAGTGGCTAACGATTAGTGTTAAGGGTAAAAAAAGCATACTACTCGAAATCTCTTACTCATTGCCCAAAGTTCACAGCTCATAGAATCGACTATGAACTTACTTTGAAGACAAAAACGTATAAGCTAAAAAATAGAATTCAATACTAATCATTCAACGCACCCCACAATATCTCTACAGGATGTTTTGCTTTTCTTTTGGTACCGTCAAATATTTGATGTCTGCAAGAAGTACCAGGCGCAGCAATGATGTTATATTCTTTGGCTTTGCGTATGGCAGGAAATAACACTAACTCCCCTATTTTCATACTGGTTTCGTAATGTTCTTTTTCGTAACCAAAAGAACCCGACATGCCACAGCAGCCTGATGGAATGGTTTCTACCACATAGTTTTTGGGTAAATTTAAGATGGTTTCGGTATGCTTGATAGATGACAATGATTTCTGATGGCAATGCCCGTGTAGCTTTATTTTTTGTCTGTCGGTAGAAAATTGTGTTTCTCTAATGTTTCCTTTTTCTACTTCTTTGGCGAGAAACTCATCTATCAATAAGCAATTGGGTGCTATGTTTTTGGCAGTAGTTTTTAAGTTATCAGAGACAAGTTTTGGGTATTCGTCTCTAAAGGTCAAAATAGCCGATGGCTCTATGCCGATCAATGGTGTATCGACAGTGATTTCTGAACCTAATTTTTTGACGTTTACGTTGGCTACAGATTTGGCATGATCTATCAATCCTTTGGAGATGGCTGGTCTCCCACTTTCGTGGATGTCTGCAATCAGTACGTGATAACCAAGTGTTGTCAGCAACTCCAATGCTTTGATTCCTATTTCTACATCATTGTAGTTGATAACTTCATCGGCAAACAAATAAATCTTTTGCTTGTAGTTATTAGGTTTTATGTTGTCATAATTTTTATCATACCACTGTTTCAGTGTATACTTACTGAGCGGAGGTATGGTTCTTTTGGTAGAAATGCCGTTTACTCTTTTGATGACGTTTGATACCAGTGGTAGCTTATTCATTAGGTTGTACAACCTTGGGACATTGGAAAATATAGCGTTGGTATTTGCTACTTTGGCGATCATACGCGAACGCAGTGGGATGCGGTTGTCTTGGTAGTATTGATGTAAAAACTCTGACTTCATCATTGCTACATCTACATTGGAAGGGCATTCTGTCTTACATCCTTTGCAAGAAAGACAGAGATCCATCACATCTTTTATTTCCTTACTGTCAAACTTGTTTACTTTGGGAGAGTTTGTAAGTACATCTCTCAATACGTTTGCTCTTGCGCGGGTAGTATCTTTTTCGTCTTTACTCGCCATATAGCTAGGACACATGGTCCCTCCTATGATGTGCGACTTTCTACATGCTCCTGTACCATTACATTTTTCTGCCATCCTAAGTATGCCCATGGTTTCAGAAAAATCATAAATAGTTTCTGGCTCTTTGTGTTCTTTGTCTGCCTCATACCTCAGATACTCATTCATAGGCGGAGTATCTGTTATCTTGCCAGGGTTAAAAATGTGTTTCTGATCCCATATTTTCTTTACTTCTTTGACTAACTGATAGTTATGCTCACCTATCATTTTTGGGATAAAAGGAGCGCGTACCCGTCCATCACCATGCTCACCACTCATAGAGCCACGGTACTTTTTGACTAAGGTAGCTACATCATCTGTTATCTTAAAAAATAGTTCTCTATCTTCTGTTTTTTTGAGGTCTAGTACTGGTCGTAGATGAATTTCACCATCACCGATGTGCGCATAGTAAACACTTTCTTTGCCGTGTTTTTCCATGATGGCTTTGAACTCTTTCATGTATGCAGGCAAATCTTCAACAGTAACGGCAGTATCTTCTATGCAGGCAACTGCTTTGGGATCACCAGGTATATTGGCAAGTAGTCCTAAGCCTGCGGAACGCATTGCCCATACTTTGGAGACATCTTTGCCCCAAATGACTGGAAAGTGATAACCTAGCTTTTTTTCTCGTACTTCCTGTTCAAGATCGGAAATGATCTTGGCTATTTCTTCTTTGCTCTCTCTAGCAAACTCTACCACCAACAAGGCTTCTGGATTACCTTCTATAAACCAACTGTTTTTGCGTTGTTCTATGTTTTCTCTTGTACAGTCAATGATGATTTTGTCTATCAACTCTACGGCTTCGGGTTTGTAGTTGAGTGCCAGTAGGTTAGCTTCAAAACTTGCTTCCAGACTAGGGCAATGTATGGCTACTACGGCATTGTGCTTTGGTGGTAAATCTACTAGGTTTAGTTTGATCTTTGTACTAAAAGCTAGTGTACCTTCTGAGCCTGCCAATAGCTTACAAAAATTGAACTGTTCTTTGTCTTTTGTGTATGGTGCTGACTCTAGCAATACATCAATGGCATAGCCTGTGTTTCTTCTTTTGATCTCTGGCTTTGGAAACTCCTTGCGGATTTCTTCTTGATTTTTTTTGTCAGCTAATATTTTGTCTATTCCTCGATAGATATCGCCTTCTAGATTATTTAAATTAAGTTTTTGCTCATATTCAAAGCTATTGATACTTTTGAATGAAGCCTCAGAACTATCACTCAAAAGCGCATCTACTTCTAGGAGATGATCTCTGGTAGTACCATATACTACCGAGTGCGAACCACAAGAGTTGTTGCCCACCATGCCGCCTATCATACAGCGGTTGGAAGTAGAAGTTTCTGGGGCAAAAAACAAACCGTGTTCTTTTAAATATTTGTTGAGCTCGTCACGTACTACGCCAGGTTCTACGGTTACCCATTTTTCTTCTGTATTGAGTTCTAAGATTTTGTTGAAGTATTTAGAAACATCTACTACTATCCCCTTCCCTACTACTTGCCCAGCCAAAGATGTACCTGCCGTTCTTGGTATCAGAGATATTTTGTACCTATTGGCAAAATCTATTAGTTTGATAAGGTCGCTCTTGTCTTTTGGGTATGCCACTGCCGCAGGCATTTCCTTATAGACAGATGCGTCTGTAGCATAAATCTTTCTGAGTAGATCGTCAGTAAATAACTCACCTTTTAGGTGAAGCTTTTCAAAAGGATAGCTTTGTGATTTTGCCATTTCTTTAAGTGCGTTCAAAAAATACCTAACCTCAAATATACACTAGTTAAAGTTCATTACAGCTAAAAGAAACAAATTTATATTTGTATTGTTTATAAAAAATTTACTCTTTAGAGTTTGTTGAATGTCAATGATTAGGTTTGGTTTAAAGGCTATAAGTAATCGTCCAAAAATACTTATGATAAAAAACGAGTGATTTTAAAACAAAATTATTTTTATCTGCCTACTTAGCTCATTGCTCAAGCTTTTTTAAACTTGAATACACGAACACATAAACACTCGAATACATTATTATGATGAAAAAACCTTCTGTTACATTATTGGGTGCAGGCTTAGTAGGGTCGCTCTTTGCTGTATTTCTTGCCAAAAGAGGCTTTGAAGTGCATATTTTTGAAAAAAGAAGTGATCCACGTACTTCTGCCAAAGATCAAGGACGCTCTATCAACTTGGCATTAAGTCACAGAGGATGGAAGGCACTGAGAGCCGTAGGTCTAGAAGAAGAGGTAAGGAAACTAGCCATTCCTATGAAGGGAAGAATGATCCATGACCATGAAGGTGCGCAAACCTTCCAAGCTTACAGTAAAGAAGGAAAATCTATTTACTCTATCTCTCGTCTTGCACTCAATACCTTACTTATAGAGGCAGCAGACGCTCATGATGCCATTCACTTTCATTTCAATCATAACTGCTTAGCGATACAAGAAGACGAAATCACCTTTTTTCATACTAAAAAACAAAAAATCATTCGTGTAAAGCCACAATTGGTGATAGGTACAGATGGTGCTAACTCGGTAGTACGCAAGCGTATCAATCAATTGGTAAAAGCAGATTTTGAAGAAACATTTTTGGAGCATGGCTACAAAGAACTGAGCATACCTGCTGGAGAAAACAATACATTTCTACTCGATCCACATGCTTTGCATATTTGGCCTCGTAAACAGTTTATGCTTATTGCCCTACCCAATCCAGACAAAACATTTACGTGTACCTTGTTTTTGGCTTATGAGGGGGAACGGTCGTTTGACCAACTTACTAGTGTAGAGGCTGTGAATGCTTTCTTTGCACAAGAGTTTTCAGATGTCCACACCTTAATACCGGACCTTAGCAAACAGTTTTTTGAAAACCCTACTTCTTTTTTGAGTACTGTCAAAACCTATCCTTGGCACTACGAAGACAAATTTTTGATTATGGGAGACGCAGCACATGCCATAGTACCGTTTTATGGACAAGGTATGAATGCAGGTTTTGAGGATTGTAGTGTCTTGGCAGAACTTTTAGAAGAGTACCGCAATGATTGGTCTAAAGTATTGCCTGCTTTTAGCAAACATAGAAAGAAAGATGGCGATGCTATAGCTACGCTAGCGTTGAATAATTTTGTAGAAATGCGCGATAGCGTGATAGATGAGCATTTTTTAGCTAAGAAACAAAAAATAGCCGAATTGTATGAGCAAGACCCCAACAAATGGATGCCTCTTTATGAAATGGTTACTTTCTCTGACTATAGCTATAGCGAAGCCTTACAGAAAGGCAAAGAGCAAGAACAAAAAATAGTGGCTATGTTGTGAAAGCAGAAAGAATACGACAATGTCTATTTGTACAAAGTAGAATAGTGCTACTTTCATCTAAACCAGCCTCTCTAGCACTATTCTACAGGGGTTATTGTATTTAATACATCTTACTTGTCTAAAAAGTTGTAATCAAAGATTACATTTTTTATATTAACTCTACTTTACGAAGTTAGGGCGTTTCCCTTCGGGGCGGGCTATCCACTATATCTTTTTTGCCCTTTAAGGGTCAAAAAAGGATGCCGTTCCTATCCCTAACGCATAAAAAACGAACTTTAGTTTTAACTTCGTAAAGTAGAATTAAAAAGTTTTGAAAAAGCTTTACTTTCTCGCTTGATCTGAAATCATTCGTTTTTTTACCTGTAATTATTTTTTATCCGCTTACTCCATAAAATAAAAGTTACATTACGCTTATGAGAAATATAACCAAAATCATCCTTATTTTACTGACTTTTACTGTTACTACTTCTATTGCAAAAGATGAGTTTGAATATACCGAAGACTCACAAAGACAAGAAGGAGTACCCCAAGGGACGGTTACTACTTATGAGTTTGAAAGTAAGATTTTTAAAAATACACACAGGAAGTATTATGTATATGTACCTGCTCAGTATGATGGTAGTACTCCTGCTGCGCTCATGGTATTTCAAGACGGTCTTTGGTATGTAGAGGAAAACCGCAAATTTAAAACACCTATTGTTTTTGATAACCTCATCCATAAAAAACAAATGCCTGTAACCATAGGTATATTTGTAGATCCAGGACTTATCATGCCCAAAGACAAAAAAGAAAAACCTATTAAAAATAGAAGTCTTGAATATGATGATTTGAGCGACAGCTATGTACGTTTTTTGACAGAAGAGATCATCCCAGAAGTAGCCAAAAAATACAAACTTACTAATGACCGTAAGATGCGCGCTATCTGTGGCATCTCTTCGGGAGGAATTTGTGCTTTTAATGCTGCATGGCACAGACCCGACTACTTCCACAAAGTAATGAGTCATGTAGGTAGCTTTACAAACATACGTGGTGGACATGTATATCCTGCTATGGTAAGAGCAGAAGACAAAAAAGATTTACGCGTATTTTTGCAAGATGGCTCTGGCGACTTGGACAATCATTATGGTAACTGGTGGCTTGCCAATCAACAAATGGCTTCTTCCCTCAAATTCAAAAAATACGACTATACCTTCGTAACTAGCGACGCTGGGCATGGTGGTAAACATGGTGGTCCTATCTTACCCGAATCTTTGAGGTGGCTATGGAGAGGATGGGACGAATAGTTTAAAATGTGTACAAGTGTTCATGTATTTGAGTGTTTAAATTGTAAAGGTTTTTAGATATAAGTCGTGGGCTTTGTGCAATGAGCATTTGGCTTTTTTAGTAATGAGTCCATAAACTGTTGACTATTTTCAAAAAAGAAATGTTAACCGCTAAAAGCTTTAGCCACTAAAGGTGTTTAGTGGAAAATCAAGAAAAGCTAAAATATAGCACGTGGTTTACCGAACGTATACTTTAATTGCAATACATTTTCATTTCTATTGTTCAACTATTTAAGTCAGTATTTTTAACGAATGAAACGATTGACTATCGACCATAGACTATGGTCTAATTTTTTTAATATGATACTATCTAAACAAATCAAACACACAATTAGCTATTTTTTTATTTTTCTTTATTGTTCCATTGCAGCCTTTGCACAGGAGAACTATGAGTTTACAGAAGATTCAAAAAAACAGGAAGGTGTACCACAAGGAACGGTTACTACCTACGAATTTAAAAGTAAGATTTTTGAAAATACAGATAGAAAATACTATGTATATGTTCCAGCACAGTACGATGGTAGCAAAGCCGCTGCCGTCATGGTATTTCAAGATGGTCATGTATATGTGAAGAAAAATCGTCAATTTAGAACACCCATCGTTTTTGATAACCTTATTCACAAAAAACAGATGCCTGTAACGATAGGTATTTTCATTGATCCAGGCGTAATCATTCCAAAAAACAAGGATGAAACACCTACACGCAACAGAAGCTTTGAGTACGATGATTTGA
>WTJX01000614.1 GCA_011524675.1 Cytophagales bacterium | reverse complement strand
CTGCATGGGTGGTTGATTTTCCATTTTTCGAAAAGACAGATGAAGGAAACTGGACCTTTACGCACAATCCATTCTCTATGCCAGCGGTAGCAGACGTACAAAAGCATTTGGAAGGCAAAGAAGTAGGAAGCATCATCGCACAGCAATACGATATGGTACTGAATGGCTACGAGATAGGCGGAGGCTCTATTCGTGCTCATAAGTCAGAGATACTAGAAGCTACCTATAAGAATATGGGTTACGATGCGGAAGAAATGAAAAAGAGCGTCGGACACATGTACGAAGCCTTCCAGTATGGTGCGCCACCACATGGCGGTATAGCATGGGGTATCGATCGCTTGATGATGATCTTAGAGAAAAAGACCTCTATCAGAGAAGTAATGGCATTCCCAAAGACAGGTTCAGGCGAAGACCTACTCTTTGGCGCACCATCGCCACTATCAGCGAAGAAAGTAGAAGAAATGAATGTGAGGGTGATAGAGTAGAACATAAGCAGTGGACTATTATGGGGAACTTAATAAAAACTCAAAATGTTTATGAATGACGTTAGATTTAGATGAAATATCAGACGGTGAAATTTTTCAAGATTTAGTAGTAGCATATTTTGAAGAATTAAAGGAAAAAACAAATAATGAAATAATAGATGTTACTATAAAACCTTCTGGCATAGGTGTAGATGGTGGAAGAGATATTTTAGTTAGTATCAAAATATTTGATGGAGTAACTATGTTTGAAAGAAGATGGGTTATACAATGTAAGTTTCACGATCGTAATATTTCAACAAGTGAAATAGCTGATATAAATATTCCAACATTATTATATTCTTATAAAGCGAGTGGATACTTACTGGTATGTAAACAAAGACCTACATCGAAACTGACTGACTTATTTGAAAGACTTGAAGCGGAATGTATTTTTGGTAATAAATATATGGTCTGGAGTGGTGATCATCTTAAAAAATGGGTTTTAACCTCTAAAGAAGAGATAATAAAGCTATATTTTCCTAAATATTACAATTTTATTAATAAATAAATTTAAATATGAAAGCATTTTTATCTTATAGTGTTTCTGATAATAACGAATATATATTGACGGTACTTTCTCTAAAATTGAGAGAGAACAACTTTAGTATTAATACTAATCTCAGTTCCTACCATAACATATTAGATTTCAATACTATAAAACAGATTGGTTCTTCCCATTTATTTATTGGTATTGTAACCGAAAAAGGAAACGAAATAAAAAGAGTATTGGATGAATGGGAGTATGCTGTCAAAGAAAACATTCCTAATATCTTGATGATAGAAGATCGTGTCAGTGTTCCTTCGCATTTCAAAGGAAACATCATCCGCTTCAATATGGCTAATCCTGAGCGGGCAATCAACGAAATTCAAAATAGAATGAATCCTCCAAAAGAAAAATCATCCAATATACACGAGCTAGTTCCTTGGTTACTTGGTGGAGCAGCTATTTTGGCTGCGATAGGCTTATTTGCTAAGAAGAATTAGCCTTTGAATAGGCGAGCTATTATAAAAGCCTCCTATTTGCGTTCTTAAAGCTAATGAAATTTAAAAAAAAACAGGCTCTGGCGAAGACCTACTGTTCGGCGCACCATTACCACTTTCTGCTAAAAAAGTAGAGGAGATGAATGTGAGGGTGATAGAGTAGTTTTTATACGTTAAGACTTTGAGATATTCAGAGTCAATGCATACGTTTAACCTTTTACCTTGAACCTTCAACTTAATCTGGGCGTGTCCCTGCCAAGCCTTTAGCAAGGCAGTGGCGGGCTTCTCTCAAGACAACCCACAAACTGGCGCTTCGTTAGAAACATACTAAGGCATGTTTCCTTAACACTCAACCCTGCTATATCTTTTGCCCTATACTTTCTAATAAATTCTTCAAAGTCAATAAGGCAAAAGGATGCCGCTGCTATCCCTCACGCAGAGTAGATTTTTAATTATAAAATTACACTCGTTTTATTTCGTTTTTCCTTCCCTGCAAGCCGGCGCAGCACTAAAATGATCCTTATTGGATCATTTCTTAACGTGCTACCCTCCCTCACGCAATGAGGCATTTTAATTAGTCAAGATAGCTCTATTTATTCCTCATATTCTAGCATCTAGGTTTAGTGCCGAAATATGCCTACTGAAACATGTTTTTAATCACACTCAACTCTCTGATACAAGCTTTATTCGAATAGAAAGAGGGATAAGG
>WTJX01000251.1 GCA_011524675.1 Cytophagales bacterium | reverse complement strand
GTTTCCGGTTTTTGTTCTTAAATAATACCCTTTGGTCAGAAGGGTGGTTGATATTGGTTGATCTATGCGGGGGTATAGCAAGGCACTACATCATCTTTGGATAAAATAGGCTTAATGCCAGTAGGATAAAAAAGACTACACCTAAGGTAATAACGGTATTCATTTTTGTTTTTTTGATACGCTTATTTTCTTCTATAACTTCATTCCACTTTACGATACGGTTTACGATCTTGCCTACTCTATTGATAGCAACATCATTTTTGATCACATAATCAAAGGCACCGTACTTCAAGGAAGTAACAGCAACTTCTAGCTTGTCTTGTCCCGAAAGCATCACTACTTGAATATCTGGATTGATTGCCTTTATTTTTCTAAGCGTATCATGACCATTAATCTTACCTTCTAGATTAAAGTCTAGTAAGATAATGTCTGGTATTTGGTATAAGTTGTCAAGGCAATGTTGTCCAGTAGTGTAGCTTTGGATATTCTCGTAACCATTTTCTACTAATTCGTTTTTAATAATCTCTCTGTAGAGCATATCATCTTCTACAATAAAAATAAGCGGCATAGGCAGTGTACGTTTCATAAGTATTAAGTTTTATGTTGTAGGTTCAAAGTGTTATCCGTATCAGTAAGTTATACCAACTGTCAAGGTATCACGTATAACCTTCAAACCTGTCTCCTCTATACCAAAACCATTTCCAAAAACATAAAGTATTGATTTACAGTGTGTTAATACTAATGTGCTAAGCTTGTTTTTCTCCATAAAAAACAATATTCTCTTTTTGAGACTCTGTTTTTTATGGAGAAAAGCTGATTGATTAGGGGAATACCTCTAAAAAAAGTAATAACACTTATTGTATGCGTTCGGTAAAGCACTTTAATCCTTCCCCGCATGCTGGCTCGTTGCTAAAAACAGACTAAGGTCTGTTTTCTTAATGCTTCCGCCCTCATTGATATTTTGATTGAATACTTTATGTGACTAAAACTTTCTGTTTAGACTTTAGGTAGGTAGCTTGTCAACCCATATTATGAAGGGACATATGGACTATTGACTATAGACACATCGCTAAAAAGCCAACAGCTCATGAGCATTAAAACATAGTTCGCTGAATGCTAACCTTATTCCTACATTCTTATTGAATTTATAATCTGAAATGAGCATTTTTGCGATACATTTGTCATTCAAAAAATAAAAGATTGGAAAACAGGAAACCAAAAATTGCCATCAGTGTAGGGGATATCAACGGAATAGGGCCAGAAATCATCATCAAAACCCTTTCTCACCCCTCTATTTTGAAACTATGTACCCCCGTCATCTATGGTCCTAGCAAAGCGTTTAGTTACTACAAAAAGTTATTCAAAGAGGAAAATTTCCACTTCCACAACATTGACACAATAGATGAAGTAGTAAAAGAAAAAATCAACCTCATCAATACCTACCCCAAAAATGTTCAAGTAGAAGTAGGGCAAGCGACAGAAAAAGCAGGCGAAATCGCTTTTTTGTCTTTAGAAAAGGCAACAAATGATTTGATAAACAAAAAAGTAGATGCCTTAGTTACTGCGCCTATCAACAAGCAAAATATCAGAAGAAAGGAATTTCAATATGCAGGGCACACAGGCTATATCACACACAAGGCAGGAGCAAAAGATAGTTTGATGATGATGGTAGGAGAGGGCTTGAGGGTAGCTTTAGCCACCACACACATCCCCATCAGTGAGGTAGCCAGTAAGATCACGAGAGCCTTACTCTTCAAAAAACTAATCCTTCTAAAAGACACTTTAACCCAAGATTTTGGAATCAGTAAACCAAAAATTGCGCTTATGGGGCTTGATCCTCATGCAGGAGACAATGGTGTGATAGGAAGTATAGACAAAAAAATAGTACTACCCCTCATAGAAGAAATCAAAGAACAAGGAGGCTTATTGTTTGGTCCTTTTGGTACCGATGGTTTTTTTGGTGCTTTTGAATACAAAAAGTATGATGCCGTACTCGGTATGTATCACGATCAAGTGCTTACACCTTTCAAATTATTACATTTTGATGATGGCGTAAATTATACTGCTGGTTTGCCTGTAATCCGTACTTCTCCAGACCACGGTACAGCCTATGCTATAGCTGGAAAAGGCATAGCCAATGAAGGCTCTTTCCGATCCGCTTTTTTTATGGCAATAGATATTTTCAAAAGTAGGAGCAAGCTAAGCGCAGCTCTTAGT
>WTJX01000575.1 GCA_011524675.1 Cytophagales bacterium | reverse complement strand
ATCTTATAGTCTTAAAATCTTATGTCTTATTAATAAACCATTATTTCAACGCGTCTATTTTTCTTTTTTTCATTTTCGGTTTCGTTCAGAGCAAGAGGGGCAGTGCTACTCTTGGAGTCTAATTCTATTACATTTTTGTCAATGCCATTTTCAATGAAATAAGTCATTACCGTTTTTGCTCTTTTTATGCCAAGAGAATCAATAGTTTCTGTTTCGTCATGATGTCCTGTGATCTTAATGGATTTATTGGGATAAATTTTTAGATAGGCAATCAAGTGATCTGTATAAGAAACAAGGTTGATGTCATCGTCATAGGTCAATAGGTTGTGAGAAAAATACATATGCTTTACCAAAGATTGATTTTGCTTTTCTTTGGCATCATATAAGAAAAAATCAAAGCCTCCATAATGAATATTATTATCATCGAAGATCAAATTTTGAGCGATATGCTCAGTAATGATTCTTGATTCAGGAATCCCTTTGTCAGTGATAAGTTTTTTGATGTACTCCGCTCTACTTCTACCATAGTTACCAGACCAATTTTCCTTATCTCCTTCGTTTTGTTCAAAAAAGGCAGTGATTGTGAGTAGTGTAAAGTCGTTTTTGTTGAGGTAGTTTACCAATGAGTCTATCAAGCTTAGGTTTTTGTCCGGTATGATAGGAGTGTTATCTGCAAACTTGATGCGTATGCCATCTTCAAAAGAAAATAAAAGCTCATTCTCATGATATATTTTTAAAGGGTAAATTGTATTGGTGTCATCCTTTTTGTTATCAGGTGTGCAGTATGCAAAAAGAAGGATTATAAAGAGAAAAAAAGTTTTTGTAAGAGTTTTCATTATTTAAACTTAACAAATGCTTTGGCAAATAATCTGTTTTAGACAAGATTTACAAGCGTTTGTTTAAAAAACAAACCTAAAAAATTATTTTTCTTACAGAAATGTCATCTAAGGCCGTTATAGGGATACATATCTTTAAATTATTCATGCATTTGTAAGTGTTAAAGTATTCGTGTTTTTTGATGCTTATGTATATAATTATATGGTATTCAGAGGGTTATATCTGTTTGTAAAGTGTTTAAATAGAGTACAACCGCTAAAAGCTAACCGCTAGTTAGTAATCATGACACTTTTTTTTAAAAAAGGTCAATAGTGGTACAAGTAATATAAAATCAAAACACCGGTAATGACAAAATGTCATTCAAAAACCTTTTTTATTGCCTTGGCACAAGCATTGTTGAGGAGGTATATAAATTATAAAATATAAAGCGTAAAAGATCATGGGAAAAATTATTGGTATAGATTTAGGTACTACCAACTCTTGTGTAGCAGTTATGGAGGGAAATGAGCCTGTAGTCATTCCAAATAGTGAAGGAAGAAGAACTACACCTTCTATAGTAGCTTTTTTAGAAGATGGCAAGGGAGAAAGAAAGGTAGGAGACCCTGCAAAAAGACAAGCAATCACTAACCCGAAAAATACGATCATGTCTGTGAAGAGATTCATGGGTAAAAAGTTTAGTGATGTAACCAAAGAAATGGAATCGCTCTCGTATGAAGTAGAAGCGGGACAAAACGATACTCCACGAGTAAAGATAGGAGACAGACAATATACACCACAAGAAATCTCTGCTATGACACTTCAAAAAATGAAGTCAACGGCAGAAGACTATTTAGGAACAACCGTAACAGAAGCTGTTATCACTGTGCCAGCATACTTCAATGATGCTGAGCGTCAGGCAACCAAAGAAGCGGGACAGATCGCTGGCTTGGATGTCAAAAGAATCATCAATGAGCCTACTGCTGCTGCCTTGGCATACGGTATGGATAAGAAAAACCAAGATATGACTATCGCAGTGTATGACCTTGGTGGTGGTACATTTGATATCTCTGTACTAGAGCTTGGTGACGGTGTATTTGAAGTGAAATCTACCAACGGAGATACTCACTTAGGTGGTGATGACTTTGACTTAGTGATTATAGACTGGTTGGCAGAAGAGTTTTTGAAAGATGAAAACATAGATCTTAGAAAAGACCCAATGGCACTTCAAAGATTAAAAGAAGCCGCAGAAAAAGCTAAGATCGAATTGTCTAGTTCTACTAGCACAGAAATCAACTTGCCATACATCATGCCTGTAGATGGTATTCCTAAACACTTGGTTAGATCATTGTCTAGAGCTCAGTTTGAGCAATTGGCAGATGACCTTATCAGAAGATCATTGGAGC
>WTJX01000149.1 GCA_011524675.1 Cytophagales bacterium | reverse complement strand
CATGGTCAAGTATTTCATCCTCATGGTCAATTGATTGAATGTTTGGGAGGAAAAAATAAAGGAAAGTTTATTGAAGCTATTATTTACCTTTGATGAGATATAAATCATTTGGGCATACTCTTCTTTGAGCAAATCCATATCCCTTTCCAAAGCTATAATGATATCTGTATCATCACTTATATTACGACTTAGTCTATCTAAGTCTCTATTAAGTATGCTTATATGTTTATTTCTCTTACTAATCTTCGCTCGAAGTACTTTCAAACGTACAATAGTACCTTTTTTATTACCTTCGGCTGTTTTGATCATTTTATCAAGTGCAGCCATTTCTTTTTTCAGCTGACTTTTTTTAGCTTCTAATGACTCAATAGTATCAGCAGCGTAGGCAAAAACTACGAAAAGGACAGAAAGTAACGCTAATAGCTTAGAATTTGCGGATATACTTACTGCTAACTTTGAAAGGATACGTTTGTTCTTCAACTTCAAAATCGATTCTAGAAATATTAAACTCTAAATTAATAGATTTCTTTGGATCATTTTTATTTTCTAGCAATTCAATTTGAATATTTTTAGGAACTACTTTTCCTTGCACCTCTTCAAAGTCGGTATAATTAATATTCATCTGTGCATTACTAGTATCGCTTTCTAACGTAACTTTTCTAATTTTCAATTTATCGGTAGGAATAAAATTGGTTACGGTTACATTACTAACCTTTTGTTCCAATACCCATTCTTTGTTTTCTTTCCTTAACTTCTGCGCTACATTCTCACTACCTTTGCGTATGATCCTATTTCCCACCAATACATCTTGCAAAATAAATGGACTTATATTTAAGCCATACTTCTGACTAAATTCCGAAACACTATAAGCGTAATATTCCTTATTTGGATATTTAGTTATCATTTTAGCAGAGTCAGACAATATAATCGTGCGAGCTGCTTCTCCCACAATAGGTGCTGATACAGAACACCAAAACACACTGTCTTTTTGCATTCTTAGAGAGGATTTTAAATTAAATTTAACCCCACTAACCTTTGTCTTGGCAGAAATACTTACTTTAGAATAATCTACCTCATTGGGGATGATACCACTATCAACTTTATGAAGCACATTTTTATGACATGAAATGAATAGGAATATAAATACAAGGGAAAAGACAAAATTGTGAACGAGCTTAGTTTTGGTGGCTGGGAACAACATTTTTTTGAGGAAAATATGATAGGTATTTATTTAAAGCAATTGTTTCATAGAAGTCTTTGCATAACTAAGTTTTTGCAAAGACTTCTAATACTACTCAAAGCAGAATAAAACAAAAATGCTAAAAAACTTTGTAAAAGTAAACCTATTACAAAACCTTTTAGCTGTATTAAGACAAATGCAAAAACACATTAATTATTCATACAACTGTCCGTCAGTTATTTTTTTATCCAAAAACTCAGTGGTATCACCTTTTTCTTTGGCTTTATTCCAATATTTTAACGCTTCATCTTTCTTTCCTAGTTTGAACAAAACATCTCCATAATGTTCTAGTATAGTTCCATTTTCTGAGTCCTGTGCTGCTTTCTTGAGGTATGTTTCTGCTTTATCATAATCCTCCATTTGGTAGAGTACCCATGCGTAGGTATCTAGATAAGTAACCTCCTCTGGATATAGCTCTACTAATCTTTCGGACATCACCAATGCTTTGTTTAGATTCTCTTTTCTCAACGAAAGATAATAACTGTAGTTGTTCAACACATGGGCATTGTTTGGATCTATAGATAATGCAGATTCATAGGATTGATCGGCTTTGTCATACTGCTCTAAGCTATTATAACTATCCCCCAATTGAGCATTAAAAAGGCTTTCTAATTCCTTGTTTTCTAAGGTGATCTTTTTCCCATGTTCAAAAGCCAAAGCCGCATTTTCATTATCTTCAAGCATGTTATGCCCTATTCCCTTGTATAACCATAAGCTTGGTTGATTAGGAAATATTTCTAAGGCATCATTGGCATGCTTTACTACACTATCTGCCAATTGCATGTCCGTCTCTATTCTTACCACCTGCTCCCAAACGATGTACTTTGACTGATCTATGGATAAAGAATTGATATAAGAGTCTCTCGCTTTTTCTTTAAAGTCAGACAGATAGAGTATATCACCATTGACAGCATGAGATATCGCTTTATCACTATAAGAAGTAACTAATTTTTCTGCAAGTATGATTGCCTCATCTCTATACTCT
>WTJX01000663.1 GCA_011524675.1 Cytophagales bacterium | reverse complement strand
TCGTACGAGTTGTAATCAAAAGATTTTTCCCATCCCATCTTATGAGCAAATTTCCATAAAATCTCTGCGTCAGGTAGTGCTTCGCCTGGAGCGTTTACCACCTTTTGTACTAAACTCACTCTACGGTCGGAGTTGGTCATTGTTCCTGTCTTCTCCATATAGCCAGCAGCAGGTAGCACTAGGTCTGCAAAAGGAACAGTGTCTGACAAACCAGAAATATCTTGCACAACCACAAATTTAGCTTTGCGTAAAGCAGCTTCTATTTTTCTAGCGTCTGGTAAACTCACTACTGGATTGGTGCATATGATCCATATTGCTTTCATAGATCCGTCCAACAAAGAGTCAAACATTTGAGTAGCTGTAAGCCCCGGCTTGGTAGGTACAGCATCAACACCCCAGTAATCGGAAACTTCTTTACAATGTGTAGGGTTGCTAAAGTCTCTGTGCGCTGCCAACATATTGCTCAGTCCACCTACTTCTCTACCTCCCATAGCATTGGGTTGTCCTGTAAGAGAAAAAGGACCCGAGCCAGGCTTACCTATATGTCCTGTAAGTAGGGATATATTTAATAAGGCTAAGTTTTTGTTTACTCCAACCACACTTTGGTTAAGTCCCATAGCCCACATACTTATAAAACCTTTAGCGTCATGGATGGCTTGGGTAGTGGTTACAATCTGCTCAGTAGTTAAGCCACAAGCATTAGCATAATCTTCTATACTAGTAGCAAGCACTTGCTCTTTTACTTTTTCAAATCCCTCTGTACTCTTATCTATGAAGTCATGATCTACCCAGTCATTTTCTATCAATAGTTTGGCTATAGCATTGTATAGGTGTATATCAGTCCCTGGCTTTATTTGCAAATGGATGTCTGCCATTTGAGCCGTTTGTGTTTTTCTGGGGTCAACTACAATGATTTTTACCTCAGGATTGTTTTGCTTGTGTGCTTCTAACCTTCTAAAGATGATAGGATGACACCATGCTGGGTTAGCTCCTGTGATAAAAAAACAATCTGCTAGCTCTATGTCATCATAACTTACAGGTACGGAATCTTCTCCTAATGCTTTTTTGTATCCTACAACAGCAGAACTCATACACAAACGTGAGTTTGTATCTATATTGTTAGTTCCAAAAAAGCCTTTTGTTATTTTATTGACAATATAGTATTCTTCGGTGAGCAATTGTCCTGATACATAAAAGCCTACCGAGTCAGGACCGTAGTTTTTGATGAGTGTTTTGAATACTGCGGAAGCTCTGTCTAGAGCTGTATCCCAACTTACTCTTTTCATAGGTTGGCTTCTATTCCAACGCATCTCTGGATAAAGAAGACGATCCCCCTTGTCCATGACGGTGTAATGAAGGTTCATTCCCTTAGAACACAACATCCCTTTGCTTGCAGGGTGCGATTCGTCTCCTGTCAACTCAATATTTCCAGTGGTATCATTCTTCTGAATAGATACCCCACAACCAACGCCACAGTAAGAACAGGTAGATTTATAGGTCTCAGTCATTATTAGTGTTTTTAAGAATTAAGTAAAAATACTTAATAACTACTTAAAAAAAAACACTTATGGTTAAAAGATGGGTTGTTTTATGTTTTGTAGCAGATTTTTTTATGTGTTTTTAAGTAGGGTTATAGTCGCTTGTATTAATGAAAACTAGCATTCGAAGGTGGAATTATATGATGAGTGAAAACCCTATTCCTTGGTTATCTGTACTAGGTAAAGGCATATATTTATAAGATATTCTTAGTATGACACTTTCCGAAATAATAATATCTACACCTCCTCCTAAGATAGGTACCCATTTTTTTTCTGACTTAATGTCTGTTCCTGCATATCTACTGCCAAAACTATGTATATAACCCGCTTCTAAAGATAAGCCAAAATCATTACTGATACTAAAATGCTTATCTAAGACAGGACCGAAAATATAACGCCTTTCTAGGTATCTCCTGTAGAAATTAGAGGATTGTTTGATGTATGTTTTTTTTTCTGCTGGAGTTAATGCAAATAAAAGCTTTGCTCGTAGGTTATTATTTGTATTCATGATTCCAAAATTAGCACCAATGTAGGGACTTTCTTTTGGAAAGTAAAAGTTTATCCCCCCAGTACCTCTAGCAAAACCCGTATTATACTTTTCTTGTGAATGCACTTGGGATGCACAAATGATGAAAAATATAACGGTAAAAATGGAATTATTTAAGTATGTTTTTTTCATGGTGTTTTTTTATGC
>WTJX01000649.1 GCA_011524675.1 Cytophagales bacterium | reverse complement strand
AAACTAGAAAACACATCTAGTACATCCTAAAAAATGCTAATATATTTTCAAAGTATGCCTTCAAGCTTAAGTAACCTAAAACTCAAACAAATCTTTCAATTCTATTTCTAGCGCATTAGCTATGATATAAAGTGTATAAACATTAGAGGAAACCTTGTGGTTTTCTATCAACTCAATATGTTGTTTGTCTTTCTCGCATAACCTGCCCAATTCAGCTTGAGAAATATTTTTTGCCTTTCGGATTTCTTTTATTTTACCTCCGATTTTAACTGATAATTCATTTTTTGTCAACACCATTTTCTATAAGAGCTTTAAGCAAAGGTGTTGGTTCATTATAAAATTAGGGTCATAATAAATTATGACTTCTTGTTAAAACCGATAACTTTGTCATAAATTTTTATGACTATGAACACAGAAGACAAGACAATCGATATCATCAAAAACCTTTCAGAAAGTAATGCTCAACTCATAAGAATGACAGATGATGGCATAGGAGAAGCACTCTATTCCACTAAAAGGTATATGGAGTTAATACAGCATTGCAGTAAAATATATGAATATCTCAGTAGGAAGAATGATAAGACGAGGGAAGAAAAAGAGAGCTTAGCCCTTCTTTTTAAACTGATAGCTGGTGGAGAAGCTCAAAAATAATAATTACTTTTATTTCGTTCTATTTTACGAAGTTTAATTTGAAAAGAAAACTTCTATCATTGTAAAGTAAAATTAGTATTTCAAATTAAGTTGGTCTCATTATCTAAAGCTTATGCAAATAGAAAATAGAGATGAAGAATGAGTAAAGGAATTATTATAACTAACTTTTTTCAACTCAATGAATTTATATTTTGATATTGATGGTGTACTACTAACAAGGCATAAGCAAGTCCCTAAAGGAGCGCGTGAACTGTTAGACTATGCCACTCAAAACTTTAACTGCTTTTGGCTAACAACGCATTGTAGGACTGGGGCGAATAGAGCACTAGAATACCTAAGCGAATTCTATCAAGAAGATGACTTGTTGAAAGTTGCTAAAATTTTGCCTACGGATTGGGATGATAGTAAAACGGAGGGCTTAGATTGGGAATCAGACTTTTTATGGTTAGATGATTTCGTATTTAAATTTGAACAAATAGAATTAGAGAAAAGAAACCGTCTTGATTCTCTAGTGTTAGTAAATTTGGATCGTGAAGATGAACTTTTAAGAATTCTAGCGCTATTAAAAACAGGATATAGTAGTTAAGTAATGACAAAAAAAGAAACAGTCGTATTTAAACCATCGGGTAAAGATCAAGCATTTCAAATTATTTTAGATGCGGAACATGATACTGTGTGGGTTACAGAAGTTCAAATCATGAATCTTTTTGGCAAAGCAAGGAGAACAATTGGAGACCATATTAAAAATATTTATGAGGAAGGCGAATTAGACAAATTATCAACTTGGCGAGAAATCCGCCAAGTTCGAATAGAAGGTAAAAGAGAAGTGGAAAGAATGGTTCCTCATTACAACTTAGATGTACTCATTTCTATTGGTTATAGGGTAAAGTCTAAAGTAGGCATAGAATTTAGAAAGTGGGCAACACACAAACTCAAAGAATACCTCATACAAGGATATACGATTAATCAAGAGCTACTAAAAGAACAAAAACATAAAGTTCAACAGCTAGAAAACGAAATTTTACTTCTTCACGAAAGAAACATTGAGGTACAAAGACAATTAACTGATGGATGGATTTCAGTAGTAACTCATTACTCAAAATCCTTTAAGTTACTCAATCAATACGACTCTGATGGACTTTCAATAGATAATTTAAATAAAAATATCATCTATGTTATTAATTACCTAGACGTTAAGAAAGCTATTTTCGAATTGAAAATAGACTTGGTTAATAAAGGGGAAGCAAGCGAGCTATTTGGTAATGAAAAAGATGATTCCTTTCAAGGTATTTTAGGAAGTATATCTCAAACAGTCTTTGGTGAGTTAGCTTATTCCTCCATTGAAGAGCAAGCAGCCCAGCTTTTATATTCAGTAATTAAAGGTCATGCGTTTAGCGATGGAAACAAGCGAATAGGTTCTTTTCTATTTGTATGGTTTTTAGAACAAAACGATTTTCATTTGAAAGGCAATGGAAAGAGAAAGATTACAGAAAATACTTTAGTTGCATTAGCATTAGCTGTAGCGCAAAGTTTGCCAGAGCAAAGAGAAATTATCATTAAGTTAATAATTAATTTGGTACAGGATTAGATGATTAATACCAAGAAAAGAAGGCAGACCTAAATTAATTCCTAATACTTGACTAAAAGGTGAAGGTTAGTATTATAGTCTTCTAATCAAGTCTATAAATCAATGTGTGAACTTAGCTAGTTCAATGTAGGTTTTAAAAAAAACAGAAAAAACAAAAATATAGAAAAGTATGTTTACGTAAGATGATAAAAGTGAAAATATAAGCTTGGAAGATTTTAAGCCATTACAAAACATCTGTAATAAAGACTTCGCCCACCACAAAATGTGTACTTTTGTATTTGTTATAAGGTAGAACACGAAAAGCCGACATATGTCAACACGTATCAATAAATATTTGAGTGAGATAGGCTATTGCTCTCGGAGGGCAGCAGACAAACTGATTGCCGAAAAAAGAATCACTCTCAATGGCGCTCTGCCCGAGATGGGTACAAAGGTAACCGCAGACGATGACATACGCGTAGATGGTAAGCCTATACCGCAAGCCTTGTCCAAGCCTGTATATCTTGCCTTTAACAAACCCAAAGGAATCGTTTGTACTACAGATACCCGAGTAGAAAAAAATAATATCATTGATTATATCAATTATCCTAGCCGTATTTTCCCTATCGGGCGTTTGGATAAGGCAAGCGAGGGATTGATCTTTTTGACCAACGACGGGGATATTGTCAATAAGATTTTGAGGGCAAGAAATAACCACGAAAAAGAATACCTTGTAACCGTAAACAAGCCCATTACTACAGCTTTTATAAAAAAAATGAGTCAAGGCGTTCCGATACTTGATACCGTAACGCGCCCTTGTGTGGTGGAATCAATAGATAAATTTACCTTCAAAATTATTCTCACCCAAGGACTCAACAGACAGATTAGACGCATGTGTGAGTACTTTGACTACGATGTGAGAAGGTTACAAAGGGTACGCATCATGAATGTATCCTTAGATTTGCCTATAGGCAAATGGAGATCACTAAGTCATAAGGAATTGAAAGAAATCAATCGTCTCATTGCAGACTCTCAAAAGACTGTCTAACTATGGAAGAGAAATATACCGAACGCGAAATCATACGCTCTGGCGATGGTTCGCACACCTTGTATTTGCCTTTACTGAATGAAACTTACCATTCTAGGCATGGGGCAATTACTGAATCTCTCTACGTCTTTATAGAAAAAGGGCTAAATGCAATGACTGGGGACAACATTAAAATCTTTGAGGTTGGCTTTGGTACAGGTCTAAATGCTTGGCTCACACTTCATGAAGCAGCTCAAAAGACAATCTGCTATCATAGCATCGAAGCATATCCTCTCCAAGAAAAAGAATATACGCTCATCAACTATAGCGATGAAAGGGAGTATCCAGAAGGAAGAGAGCGTTATTTGCAACTGCATAAGTTGGCATGGGACGAGGAGCATACACTTAGTCCTTACTTTCATTTCAAAAAGATTCACCAAAAGCTAGAGCACTATCAAGTCAACTCTTTTGATTACGACTTGATATACTATGATGCCTATGGTCCAGGTTATCAACCTGATATGTGGGATGCTGCTCATTTTGAAAAAATGCACCTTATGCTCAAAGAGGGAGGGGTATTAGTATCTTATTGTTGTAGTGGCGTTTTCAAAAGAGCTTTAAAGGCTGCTCATTTTGAAGTAAATAAAATAGCCGGACCTCCGGGGAAAAGAGAAATGGTAGTTGCCAAAAAAAAGTAACTTCATGACTTGGAATCTGAGCTTTTCAATTTGAAATTTGTATCATGCATTTAGTAAACGGAGATTCATTAAAAGAAATTATCGTAGTAGGTGACCGTGTCTTGGTCAAGCCCAAAGAATTATCAAGTAAAACCAACTCAGGATTATTTTTGCCTCCAGGGGTAAAAGAAAAAGAGAAAGTAAGAAGTGGCTACATCATGAAGGCAGGGCCGGGCTACCCCATTCCTTTTGCTTCCGAAGATGATCAACCGTGGAAAGAAGCTAGCGAAAAGACTAAATATGTTCCTTTGCAGGCAAAAGAGGGAGATTTGGCAATCTACTTACAAAGTGGTAGCTATGAAATAGAGTATGAAGGAGAGAAATATGTGATCGTCCCACAAAGCTCTATTCTCTTATTAGAAAGAGAAGGCGGTTATTAGCGAGCTTCACAGAAGGCTTTGCATGGCTAAGTGCAAAAAATGGTTTTGCAAAGTCTTCTCACAATAAACCTTTGCCATAGCTACTTGTTATATTATTTAAGAAATAAAACTGTAGGATTATGGCTAGTGAACAAGCACTTCAAAAAAAATACGAAAAACTAATGGCAGAGGCTCACAAACTGATGAGCAAAGACCGTAAAAAATCTGATGCTAAAATGGCAGAAGCGGAAGCTATCATGGACGAATTGGTAAAGTTAAAAAATAGAGCTTAATATAAGTAAGTGGACAAAGAGCTACGTTGAGTAAGAAGTACAAAGTACCAAGTAAGAAAAGTATTTAAAAAAGATAGTGTACTGACTTTTAAGTATTCAAACAACTTAAAAGAAAACATTCTTTGTACTTCGTACTTTGTACCTTGTACTTAATGCATACTTTTGTAAAAAACCGAATAATTGAATTTTAATGTAAATTAGCTTCTTATCTACCATATAATACCATAGAAAGCTATTTAGAGAGATCTAAAAATACGCCTAGATCGAAAGAGGGTGATGCGGCTATAATTTCACCTCTAAATGCTCCTCCCACATTGGCAGCTATGCCAAGCTTTTCTAAGATATAATAACTCACTTCCAAAGATGTACCAGTGTATTCTGTGTTGTTGGCAAATATGTTGGTAGATTGCTCAAAATCATCTCCATTTCTGAGGGACTCCAAGAGATAAAAACGAGCAATAACCCATAGCTTTCGTTCCATCATTCCGATGCCGTATTCCATTCCGAAACGGAATTCGTCTGAAAATATATCTTCTCTCCCCAAATCTAATCCTCTCCCTATGCGCTGAGCAAAACTGTCTCCTGTACTTGTCCTGTTGTTAAATGCTACATAGGCATTGACATAGTGAGCATTAGACTTTCCCTGAAACCCTTTGCCTATGTCTAGCTGAATTTGTTGGTTAAACTCTCCATCTCCTGTTTGTAAGTTGTTGTCTCTGCCAGCATTAATTCTTCCTGTGGGCAAGCCTAAGTTTAAGGAGGCAGCAATGGCTATGGGGCTATTGCTAGAGCTCAGCTGATACTTTACACCAAAGTCTATATCACCAAGTGCCTTGATGTCGTCTCTTTCTGTCAATAATGTCCCTGTACTGGAACGCCTTGCCCTCATAAAGTTATTTGTAAATAAAGCGGCATTAGTGGTAAGAGTAAGCTTGTCTGTCAATCCATACTCTCCATAGAGGTAAGTATTGAATATACCAGTAGTAGTGTTAGGGTCGATCTCGCCACTAGCTGTAAAATGTTCATCAAAAAGAATCCAGAATTCATAGAGCTTGAAATAAGCTTTGCCTTTGCCTTGTGTCCATGCGCCACCGGCAAAGCTCAATTGGCTCAACAAGTAAAAAGTAAAAACGAGACTTACCTTTTTACAAACCACTACCTTATTGCATATTAATTTTTCCATATCCTATACGTATGTTAAAAGGTTTACACCAAACTAATAAATATTGATAGTCAAATAAACTTGTTTCTGCGACATTGAAAGTATGACTTCCTAGTGCGGTTACATTACCTATTTCTTTTGCTCCTGCTATGCTATTGATATTGTTGGTCAAATACAAGTAAGGACCAGGCGCACCACCGTCATGAGCATAGTTACTAAGTATCTTGATGATGATTCCCTCCCCCTCTTGACTTACTTCAAAGTCTCCTTGGATGTCATATGCTCCTGTAAAAGAGCCCGTAAATGTTTGTTCTTCGAACAAAACAGTAGTATCGCCTACCACTAATAGAAAGGAGTCTTTCAATAGGGTGTTATTACTTTGGTAAAGCGCACTTATGTAAGTAGAGCCTTCCATGAGTGCAGTAGCCAAGCCTGTATTGGCATCTATAGTAGCAATCTCGGTATGTTGGCTTCCCCACGTCAAATTTACTTCCTCTTCAATACCTACATTATTCGTAAACATAGCTTCAAACTGAAAATCATCACCTACTTCCAAGGTGTCTAGTGTGCGAGAAGTAATACGTAGGTTCTCTGCAACGATGTCATCAATTACATCTTCTTTTTCGCATGACGTGATAAGAAAAAGAAAAATAACAAACGGTAATAAGCTGGTTTTCATAGGCTGTATGTATTCTTGTGTTCAAGTATTTAAAAGTATCTAGTAGTTAGTATCTAGTCGCTAGATAGAAGTATTGTTTTAAAACCAGAATTTATCTTCTCAAGATGTTTTTGTATTGTAAGAGTTACCTTTACCTTAGTTTTTTCGCTCTCGCCGCGCGAGTTTATAGAAGTAAAACTACATGTTATTCATAGAAAAAAGGGTAAGATAGAAGACATACGATACTAAAGGCTAATGATCCTTAGACTTTAGACAGGGAGTTTGTCAACGCATATTATGAAGAGAGAAGTTTTTTAATGGTCATAAGTCAGTAGCCTTGACTTTAGTTTATCTCTATCGTATTTTTACGATGATAATGAAAGATACAATAAATTACCTTCCTCAACATGAACGTCTTGCTACAGTGGCAAAGGCTATGGGGCATCCTGCGAGGGTTGCCATTTTGGCTACACTCATCAAAAAAGAGTCTTGTGTGTGTGGTGAAATAGTAGAAGTATTGCCCTTGGCACAAGCCACGGTTTCACAACACCTAAAAGAATTAAAAAAAGCAGGCTTGGTGCAGGGTGAGGTAGAAGGTAATAAGGTATGTTACTGTATCAATCAAAATGCTTTGCGTGATTTTGCCATGTTTTTTTCGGACTTTATTCGTCCATTGGAAAGCAATCCTGCCCAAAACTGTTGTTAAAACAAGACAAAAGAAGTCTATTGTCTTTTTGCTAAAATCTTGACTATAGTAAAGCAAAAACTAAACTACTGCCGAATAGTACGAAGTATAAAGTACCAAGTACTACGATAAGGAAAGCATTTAAAAAAAATAGTCTACTCACTTTTTAGTACTCAAACAACTTAAAAGAAACCATTCTTTGTACTTTGTACCCTGTACTTAATGCAGACTTTTGTAAAAAGCAGAATAATCAAACTTTAATGTAAACT
>WTJX01000702.1 GCA_011524675.1 Cytophagales bacterium | reverse complement strand
ACCTAATACCTTGTACCTTGTACTTTTGAATAAAGCTCAACTCTCCCAACCCACATTAAACCCCTCTTTTATCTTTAATCTCTAATCTTTTTCGCCACTTTCGTGGAATAAAATCCTGCCTTTCACGTCCCTGTGTCTCTAAGTCAATACGTCCGTATGTTTTAAAATGGTAAATAGTCAATCATCCAATTGTAAATTGAAATCGTTGTACCTAATACCTCGCACCTTGTACTTTTGAATACGACTGGATCACATTCCACGAAAGTGAAAAATAAAGAAAAGTTAAAAGAAGGCTTCACATTACACGTGGTTTACTGAAGCTTACCTTATATCAATTGATCTAAAGAAGCGGTAGTCAATGGCGTTTCTTTAACAGTAGATAAGTCAAAGGTATATTCCTGTCCTTCTACCTCACTATGATTTATTTTACTAAACTCTTCTACACTGAATGTTGCGAACTGCTCGTTTGGCATCACTACCATGAGCTTATTCTGAGCTTGTGCATCATAATTAAAACTTCCCCAAGCATATTTAGGATATTTGATGACAGTATTCTGGTCTTTTACAATCAAAAACACAATAACATCATTGCTATTTTCGATAGGCTTGCCATCGACAGTAAAGTTTGCCATCAGCTTGGTTATATTTTGGCGTTTATAGAAACGATCATAATTAAAAATACCAAAACGTTGAATAGCAAAAGACCTCATGAGCTTGCTTTGGTTATACACCAATTGCTGACGTTCTAATTCTTTTGCCTTAGCTATTTCTTTTTTCTTCAATAGCGACTGATAGCTTTTCATTGCTTTTTTATAGCTTCCCCCTTCAAATACGGGCTTCATGGTAGTGGTATATTGTTGATCTTCAACAACTTCTGTAGAAGCATAAAAAGTAACCTTGAAGATGGCATTTTTTTCATCAATACACTTCATTTCGTAGCCGTCCCATACTTTTTGGAGCACCTTTTCACCATCTTTCTTTTTCAGAAACTTCCACATAGCACCACTAAACACTTTTAACTCTGGATTTTCTTCTAAATCTATAGCTAGGTCTATGACTTCATCCCCTTTTTTGTATTGCTGAGGCTTAATAGCTAGCTCGTTTGCTCCTTCAAATGCATCATGCATAACAGTACCTGAGGTATGTTCTGATGATGTAAACAGTTCATTTAGTTTAGTAGTATCGCGGTAGGCTTTACTTTTGCCTAATTTTGTCCATTGTGCTTCAGACTCATTCAAAGAATAAAAATCATAATCATCTCCTTCTTGATAAGAGACTAGTTCTACAGTAAGCTCTGCCTCTCCTGCTATAAATACTTGTTTACCATCAGTCGTTTTGCCTTCTATTTTGAACATTCCTGCCGACTGAAAATCTTCTTCTTGCGTACCATTTTTGTACTTCATAGGTATGCCAGAAGTCATAATCTCTCCTAACGTATGGTATTCCTCAAAGTCTAGCTGTACTTTTTCTTGGACAGGACTGCCATCTTCATACACAAAAGCATTACTTGGCACTATAATGGTTGACCCTTTTTTTGTGTTAAGAGTTTGTGCATGTTGTGGATCAAAAATAAATTGATCACTTTCGTTTTTGATTTTACTAAACGGGGAATGAATAGTGTAATCTGTTTGCATGTTTTTTTGACTACATCTCAAAAACAAGACTAGCGCAAAACCTACTAGACTAGCGCAAAGGGTAATTTTTTTCATGGGTTTATAATGTGTTAGTGTATTCATGAGTTTAAATATTTAGGTATTGATGATATAAACGACAACAAGAAATTTTTATTGTATATTTAATTTATTTTGAAATTTTAAAGACGAGAATATTGAAGGTTAAAGGTTGAAGGTTAAGTCTAACTCACAAGACAATGCTTATAACGTAAAACGTAGAACCTATAACTTAAAACGTATATAAACACATAAAGCGAACATGTCAAAAGTCGAATGTCTAATGTCGCGTTAAAATCGACAGATAAGGCTGAAGCGTTAAGAAAATAGACCTTAGTCTGTTTTTAGCGATGAGCCAGTATGCTGGAGGGACATGATTAAAAACTCAAAGCCCATAGCTCACTGCGCAAGGCTTCCTCAACTTGAACACTCAAATACACGAACACTTGAACACATTTTAAACACATGAAACAAGCGTATTCGTAAAACTTAAAACCTATAACATAAAACATATATAACCCCATGAAAAAAGACATTGAGAATCAGCAAGACATAGAAAAGATGGT
>WTJX01000169.1 GCA_011524675.1 Cytophagales bacterium | reverse complement strand
TTACCTGTAAAAGAGCTAAACGGGCTTAACACATAACTCATAATTCATAACACATTCCCAGATCACATACTCCTAAACAGGCTAAACTTAAAATTAGCTTTACCACTTCTGCCAAGTGAACGCATTAAAGCTGTTAAAAACAAAGGCATTATGTTTGGATTGAACTCTGTAGGCGAAAAAAAGATGTAAACTAACATGCCAAAAAACAGAAGGTTGTAATTGAAAAAATACTTTTTGATAAGCTGATGACTAGGGTTTAGTAAGATGTAAAAGCCTATAATCAAGTGTAATGGATTTATCCATAATAAATTGACATGAAGATCAAAAGCTGTATGTCCAGAAAACAACCATATCAATCCACTGAGCACACCTGCAAGACCTAATGAGGTAAAGAGAAGCCAATCAAATAAACGCGCCAAGCCGATAGCGTTTGAAAAAGTAATGTATAAGGCAAGGATAAATAACGCCCATAATACTGTTTTTGGATGAAAAGCATTTGCGTAATCTGTGGCGGTAGCTTGATAATGAGTAATGTATTTACTTACAAAAGGTACCATCGTATGTTTATCTTGTACTATATAGCAGTTTTTGAGTTCATCAAAGAATTTTGGGGGTAGATTCATATGTTCTACCAAGGTAGAAGGCAGCTTGTCCCCTGTCCTACCTATGATGATGTCTAGACCGAAAGCAAACCAAGGCTTATCACTACATACTTGATGTATTGATTGCCTAAAGGTATTTTTTTGATGACTTTGAGGTTGATATACTAACTCATTTGCCAATAGGCTCTCCAGTTGATCTACTATCTTGGTGGTACAATTGGCATTATAAAAGTCATATCTATAATATTGGTTTTCTGGTTTGGCGTTTTCCTCTAATGCCAAATAAAGATCATTTATTTGTTTGCTATCTAAGTTTAATACTTGCTCATATATCGTACGTTTTTTTTGTCTGTAATAAAAAATAAAGTCTGAGCCATTGGTCTTTTTTAGTCGATAGTCAAGGCTTCCACCTAAAAACTTTGCAATGAAGTATGAGGTCTTAAAGTTGAAAATACCATAGTTATACACATAGTCTATTTTTTTGATGGGATCATACACACGGATGCCACTATGTCCAAAACTAGAATAGGCTTTTTCTCCTGCTCCACAACTTAAGATACTTATTTGTGCTTGATCTGATAGACTAAATGACGTTCCAAGGGATAAAAGAAAGCAAGTAATGATAAGAATAAACCTCATGAGCAATTAGATGATAGGGTTGAAAGTGAAGATGATAACAAAAGGTAAAAGTCAACATTTACAGATAGTAAATGTTGACTTTTACCTTTTGTCTTAGAAAACAATGGCTAGACAGCCTTGATAAGGTAGAAGTTTTTCTTTCCTTTTTGTACCAAGAGGTACTTGTCTTGCAATAGTTCGTAGCTTGGCTTTTCGTCAGCGTCTTCTACCACTACTTTGTTTACTCTCACGCCACCGCCTTTGATCATACGTTTCGCTTCTCCTTTAGAAGAAAATATTTTCCCTTCCGAATCAGCAGAAAGTAAATCTGCTACGGTAGCAGAACTCAATACTTTTTCTTTAGCAACTTCTATCTGAGGGACACCATCAAAGACAGCAAGTAAAGTAGCTTCATTCACTTCTCTCAATACGTCTGTTGCCTTTTTGTCAAATAATATTTTGGACGCTTTTACCGCCATATCATACTCATCCTCAGAATGTACACGGCAAGTAATGTCTTTTGCCAATGCTTGCTGTAAGATACGCAAGTGCGGTGCTTCAGCATGTTCTTTTTCTAAAGATTCGATCGTCTCTTGTGGTAAAAGTGTAAACACTCTAATCAACTTTTTGGAATCCTCATCAGAGCAGTTAAGCCAAAACTGATAAAACTGGTATGGGCTAGTTTTGTTGGCATCTAGCCATACTGCACCAGATTCTGTTTTTCCGAACTTGCTTCCGTCAGACTTGGTAACCAAAGGACAGGTAAGCGCATAAGCTTCTCCACTATCCATTCTACGAATGAGCTCAGTACCCGAGGTAATATTACCCCATTGGTCAGAACCACCCATTTGTAGTTTACAATTATTGTTTTTGTAGAGGTGATAAAAGTCATAACCTTGCAGCAATTGGTAAGAAAACTCTGTAAAAGAAATCCCTCCTTCTAGTCTATTTTTGACAGAGTCTTTTGCCATCATATAACTCACAGTGAGGTGCTTACCTGCATCACGCAAAAACTCAATGAAGCCAATATTTTTGAACCAGTCATAGTTGTTTACAATCTCAGCACTGTTTTTACCACAGTCAAAGTCCAAAAACTTTTCTAACTGTTTGTGTATGCAGGCTTGATTGTATTTGATCTGTTCTTCAGAGAGCAGGTTACGCTCTGCCGATTTACCTGACGGATCACCGATCATACCTGTAGCTCCCCCTACTAAGGCTATAGGCTTGTGCCCACTTTTTTGTAAATGAACCAACAACATAATCGTTGCCAAATTACCGATATGCAAAGAATCTGCTGTAGGATCAAAACCTACATAAGCAGCTGTTACTTCTTTCAAAAACTGCTCTTCTGTACCAGGCATGATGTCGTGGATCATTCCTCTCCACCTTAATTCTTCAACAAAATTTTGTAACATTTTTATGCTTCAATGATGATAAGAGAACAAAGATAAGTTTTCATCTCTTTAAATAAACAGTTAAGGCAAAAAAATGTATGCATTCAGTGAACTACCTCTTCATTCTTATGAACTTTTGACTGTTAGGTATTAGCTTTTTTAGTAATGAGTCAACATGATAAGTATTTTTGGACGACTACTTATACTATTCATTTTTAATAAAATAAGCGCTAACTGCTAAAGGCTAAAAGCTTTAGCTACACCTTTGTTATGTAAAGCCTTCTAGAAATATAATATAAAAAGACCAATAACATTGTAAAAAACACGTATATTAGACCAGGCTTTAGTTCATATGATATCATATGATATTCATTTGATTAGAAAGAAAGCTGTAATAGGCTATAATAGCAACACAAATTTAAATGTAAAACAAACATGAATATAACTAAGTACATTACTTTACTTTTTCTTACAGTTATAACTTTTGGTGCCTGTGCCTATCCAAACCAAACAGATGAAACTAGGCTAGATCAGATTCCTGGCACGCTTTCGTTGGATCATGACGGTATCGTCATCCTCTCAAAACAAAAATTCACACCCGACAAAGACGGTGTTTTGTTTGAAAGTAAAATCAAACTACCCGATTTTGATGAAGGAATATATTATCGTCCCTATTCCGCATTCCTAGCATCGGGTAATAGGATGGAGCCTATCTTTTTCCATAAAGAAGAGGATTTATTTGCTTATAAGCCTGAATTACCACGAGAAGATAATAATTTGATGTTTGGTAGTTTTATGATGGTTAAGAATGCCAAAAAAGAATTTATAGCGGTACTGCCTTTAGTTTCTACTACAGTAGCAAATACTTTTTCTGTCAAAAAGGATGGACTATACCTAACAGCTGCTACCTATGGTACAGCCACCGAAGATGTATCCATTCCTCTTATGGCTATTGCCAAAAATAAAAATCCATACAAAGCTATAAAAAAAGTATGGGATATAGCCATGCAACACCCAGACATAAAAGGTAGAATACAGTGGAGGGATAAAAAAGAGTATCCAGAAAACTTCAAATATTTGGGATGGTGTTCATGGGAACACTTCAAAACCAAAATACATGAAAAAAACATGACTGATGCAATAAATGATTTGAAGCAAAGTAAGTTACCGTTTAGATGGGTCATGATAGACGATGGTTATTTGGATCACGAATCCTTAAAGCTTACTACATTTGATACAGATAAAACCAAGTTCCCTAATGGATTGAGTGCAATCACTCAAATGAAAGATGAAAAAATAAAGTGGATGGGTGTATGGCGAAACTTTCAAGGGTATATGGACGGTATTCATCCTAAGCATGAAATGTACAACCTCAAAAATCATATCACTGCCGTGAAACAAAAACCTTATGTACCATATAATGGCATCAAAAATGTTTTTATTAGAAAGAGGCTACCAGGTACCGTTTGGATGCCCAAAATATCTCGCGAATCGTCTAATGCCTTTTATGAAGAAATGGTATCAAAAACTAAAAAAGATGGATTTGACATATTAAAGGTAGATTTTCAGTCTGACAATTTTTTATTCAATAGAGGAACAAGCAACGCAATTAAAGGAGTGTACTACAACAACTCTGCATTAGAGTTTTCTTGCAAAAAGCATAATATTGGATTACTCAACTGTATCGCCATGCATAGCTTCAATGTATTTAATCAAACGAATAGCTGCCTCATCAGAGGAAGTGTAGATTACAAAAGAACTGATACACGCATTGACAAAGAGCTAGTACAAAATTTTTACAATGCCTTTTGGATGGGACACCTTCACTGGATAGATCAAGACATGTTTCATACCAGCCACCTTCCTTCTGCACAGCTCATGTCTATGTCTAGAGCCGTAGCGGGAGGTCCTGTATATTTATCTGATGAAACCAGTAAAATCAATGGTAAATACTTAACTCCTATGATGTATAAAGATGGAAAGCTGATAAGAACATTAGCACCTGGTGTACCTTCGGTAAACAATATCACCTCAGACCCTTATAAGGACAATAAATCCTACAAGATCATTGCTCCACTCAAAAACAACAGTGCCGCTGTACTGGCTATGAACCTCAATAGAGGTCTTGAATTTGTAAAAGATCAATTGGTAACAGATGACTATACTTTTGCATCTGGAATGCTCCAAAATGAAGAAAAACCTTGGACTGCGACTAAGAAAAATCTATTGGTATATGACTTTATCAATAGAAAAGCGTGGGAGTTCACAGACGAACATAGCTATACCTTAAGACTAAGAGAGAAATTACTTTTTCAGATTAGTCCTATACATGACGGCTGGGCTGTGATAGGAAGAGATCAAAAGTATATGGCTGCCTCCACTTATACCTTAGAAAAAGTAAGTAAAAAAGAAGTTGTCATTTCTTTAGAAGAAAATGGAGATATATTGCTATGGTGCAAAAAGAAAAAACCTTCTTCTACACATTTTAGCTTTGAGAATATGGGAAATGGTTTGTGGAAAGGAACATTAAAAACTCCTACGAAAGATCAACGATACGCTATTACTGCAAGTTAAATACATAATCACCATGTCGAAAGTGAAAGCTTGAACATAGAAAGTTGAAAGTTATTGGGTGTAACTCATAATTCTGTGATTAGAAAACATTCATAGAAGGCTTTGCATAACTAAGGTTTTGCAAAGCCTTCTTATAATCATTAGCCCAATACTAAACTGCTATCAACTTGAACACACAAACACTTGAACACTCGAATACATAGATAAACCACTCATTTCTCCATCCCCCTTTTTAGTTCAAATGATGCTTCCAAGGCTTCAGGACTTTCAGAATAAAACAAAGCGTTAGTTTCCATTTCTTCTATAAACTTACGTTTTGTTTGTAATGCAGGGTGATAAGTATCACCAAAAAAAATGAGCCCTAAAAAAAACAGTAAAACAATGCTCAGAGCGATCATAAATCGTACAGCTTTCATACTAGATTTTTTCTGTTATTTCTGGGAAGACGAGATAAAACATGATATAAGCCATCAGTAAAGTCAAGGCTAAATTGAATGCTTGACCGCACAGATAAAGTAGTAAAGGCTTACCTTCTTTGAGGTATTCTTTGAGCGATTTAAAATTGATAGACAGCCCTATAGACACAAAAGCAAGGCAAAAACACCAGCCTCTAATGTTTTTTGAAAAATTACCTATCACCCCTTGATCTATCAAAGCATAGCCTTTAGCATCACCCAATATCTCATAAAGTATCGAAAACACTATAGACACAGTAATAAAGCCTAGAATGAACTTAGGAAAGTGTTTGAAGATTTCTTTCCAATTAGCATTAGTCGTATCATCTTCTTTTTTAGAAAAGTATAGCGCCACCCCAAAAGAAATAATTCCAATTAAGATATTTTGAATCATTTTGATAGTCGCCGCAACATTCAACGCTCTATCCCCCAAAAAAGCACCTGCTGCTACCACTGCGCCAGTAGCATCTACCGTCCCTCCTATCCATGCCCCTCCTAGTACCTCAGGCATGCCTACCGCTTTGATGAACATAGGCATCACGATCATCATGATAGACGTAAAGATCATAGACAAACCGATGGCAAGCGTTAGTTCTTCCTTTTTAGCTTTGCATGCTGCTGCAGTCGCCACGGCTGCAGAAACACCACAGACAGACATATCTGCCGAGATGGTCATATTCAATGTCTTAGAACCTATTTTGAGGACTTTCTGCCCAAACCAAAAAGTAGAGAGAAGGACAATAGGGGTTACCACCCACGCTACAAAAACACCGGGCAGACCTATGGCAGCGACCTTGCCTATCAATACTTCTGCTCCTAAAAGTACAAGAGCCGTTTTGATATAAAACTCCGTAGATAAGGCAGGTTTGAGCCAAGCAGGCGTACCCAACGTATTGCTAATAAGCAAACCTATGAGTATAGCCCAAAAAGCATAACCTAAACCATAGGCTTTGATCGTTTGCTGACCACCCAAGAGGTAAGCGACAATGGCTAATCCAAAAATAGCTGCAAAGGAAAGAGCAAATTTGAGTATCGGTGTACCCATAGCCTGTTTGCCTAATCCAAAAAGAAGCAAAAGCATAAAAAACAACAACAGCAAAGACGGAAAGTGATTAGATGCTTTCGTTTTGATTTTTTTCTCTACTGCCTGCAATTCTTTCGTTGCCGATCGCCAAGAAGCTATGGCAGTCGTAGCTTCTTGATTGAGCATTGCATCTTGATACAATGCCGCATTGGCTTTTTGTTCTTTTTCCCTAGCCAACTCATAAGCAACTGTAGTTTTATTCGTGGCTGCCAGTAATTTTTCTTTTGATGCATCGCTGATTTCTTGGGCTTTGCTTGCTGATACATAAAAAGCATCTAGCGGATTTGTCTTCCATTTGCTCGGTTTAGCCGTAAGCTGTTTCAGTTGCTTACCTATCTTAGTTTTTGACCCTGCAATGCTTTTTTGCTCGTCTATCAACTGATACCAAAAAGTAGTTTTGAAGTTGGTATTGTTTTCTGTACTTATTTGTTCGTCCAAGTCTTTGAGCTTATCCCAGTCTTTAGGCTTGTTGAGGGAAAACAATAATAATGCTGTGCTCAGTAAGATTACGCCAATCCAAATGGCACAATAATCTTCTTTTTGGAACAATGATTTGAATGACATGCGATGGAGGTACTAATAAATAAGGGTGATGTGATGTTGAAGACATGACAGACATTTTAATTCCTGTCATGTCTCGCGTTGACTAATCCTACTTTGTTATCTTAAGTAAGACTAAAGTATGTAATAAATACCCTCAAAAGAG
>WTJX01000729.1 GCA_011524675.1 Cytophagales bacterium | reverse complement strand
AAAAGCATTAAAAACGACAATATGTCAGTAAAATACTAATGGCATAAAGATTGAAAAATACATGGAAAATACGTTTAAAATTTTAATCACGATAAAACACTAAATATCATGTCTAAGATTATTGGAATTGATTTAGGTACTACAAATTCTTGTGTATCCGTAATGGAAGGTAATGAGCCTGTAGTAATCCCAAATGCAGAAGGAAAAAGAACTACACCATCTGTAATTGCTTTTGTAGAAGGAGGTGAAATCAAAGTTGGAGACCCTGCAAAACGTCAGGCAGTAACTAACCCTACTAAAACTATTTCTTCTATTAAAAGATTTATGGGTAACAAATACTCAGAATCAGAAAAAGAAGCAGCTCGTTCTGCATACTCAGTAGTCAAAGGAGACAACAACACTCCTAGAGTTGATATTGATGGAAGATTATATACACCACAAGAGTTATCAGCAATGACCCTTCAAAAAATGAAGAAAACAGCTGAAGATTACTTAGGACAAGATGTATCTAGAGCAGTAATTACAGTACCTGCGTACTTTAATGATGCACAACGTCAGGCGACAAAAGAGGCTGGTGAAATTGCTGGTTTAACTGTAGAACGTATCATCAACGAACCAACTGCTGCTGCATTAGCTTACGGATTAGATAAAAAAGATTCTGACCAAAAGATTGTAGTTTTTGACTTTGGAGGTGGAACACATGATGTTTCTATCCTTGAACTTGGAGATGGTGTTTTTGAAGTACTTGCTACAGACGGAGATACACACTTAGGTGGTGATGATGTAGATCAAAAAATCATCGATTGGTTAGCTGAAGAGTTTAAAGCGGAAGAAAACATGGACTTACGTCAAGATCCAATGGCTTTACAACGTTTAAAAGAAGCAGCTGAAAAAGCAAAGATTGAACTTTCTTCTGCAGCTTCTACAGAGATTAACTTACCATATATTACGGCTACAGCTTCAGGCCCTAAGCACCTTGTAAGATCACTTACTAGAGCAAAATTCGATCAATTAATTGATGATTTAGTAAAGCGTACTATTGAGCCTTGCCAGTCTGCATTAAAATCTGCAGGAATTTCAACTTCAGATATTGATGAAATTATTCTTGTAGGAGGATCTACACGTATTCCTGCAGTACAAGCTGCTGTAGAAAAATTCTTTGGTAAAGCTCCAAGTAAAGGAGTAAATCCTGATGAAGTAGTAGCTGTAGGTGCAGCAATCCAAGGAGGAGTACTTACTGGAGATGTTAAAGATGTTCTTTTATTAGATGTAACACCTCTTTCTCTAGGAATTGAAACTATGGGGAATGTATTTACTAAACTTATTGAGTCAAATACTACCATTCCTACTAAAAAATCTCAAGTATTCTCTACTGCTGCAGATAACCAACCAAGTGTTGAAATCCATGTGTTACAAGGGGAGCGTGCTATGGCAGCAGATAACAAAACTATTGGTCGTTTCCACTTGAGTGATATTCCACCAGCACAAAGAGGAGTACCACAAATTGAGGTAACTTTTGATATTGATGCTAATGGTATCATTAAAGTATCAGCTACAGATAAAGCTACTGGAAAATCACAAGATATTCGTATCGAAGCTTCATCAGGACTTACAGAAGAGGAAATCGAAAAGATGAAGAAAGAAGCTGAAGCAAATGCAGAAGCAGATAAAAAAGCATCTGAAGACGCACAAAAGCTAAATGAAGCAGATTCAATGATTTTCCAAACAGAAAAGCAATTAAAAGAATTTGGTGATAAATTATCAGCAGATAAAAAAGAACCTATTGAATCGGCTTTAGAAGAGCTTAAAAAAGCTTACGCAACTAAAGACATTGCCGTTATCCAACCTGCACTTGACAAAATCAACGAAGCTTGGAAAACAGCAAGTGAAGAGATGTACAAAGCACAGCAAGAAGCTGGTGCTGCTTCTGGAGCTACTGCTGATGCAGCAGGAGGTGCTGCTAATAATAATGCAAAATCTGAAGCTTCTGACGTAGAAGACGTTGACTTTGAAGAAGTGAAGTAATTCTTTATAAGCAACTTATAACTCTTTTAAATCCCCTATGTTTTTAAAAACATAGGGGATTTTTTATAATTTGTAATCGATTTTGCCATCGGCGTAAGTAGCACTAACTAAATTGCCAAAGGTGTTGTAGGCACAAAGTATGATTACATATTCAAACCTCCCGTTGTTGCATTACTGTGTACGTTCATTTTCAACACCTGCTAAAAAAACGAACCA
>WTJX01000421.1 GCA_011524675.1 Cytophagales bacterium | reverse complement strand
GCCTTTAGCACTCAAGGCTGCTTTAGTGTCTATATAAGATAAAACAGAACCAAGTTCTTCTTGCTTATATTGCACATTAAAAGGTGCATGCACGGCTACCTTTTCTTGCTTTTCTTCTTTATGAACTTGCTCTTGCTCTGCTGTGTACATCCAAGAAAAAAATGAAAAGAAAAAACTATTTAAGAAGATAATGGATTTTGTAAGCATAAACTTAATTACTAATTAAAATTTTATTGTATAAATTTAATATTTTTTCTATTTCGTAAGCATTTGGTTATACCCGTTTTAATTCTCATGAACTTTTGGCTATTAGGTATTAGCAGTTAGCTTTTTCAGGAAAGAGTTTACAACCTATGGTCGATATTTAATTAATTTTCATCTATTTTTTTAACTAAGAGCTAACTACTAAAAGCTAAAAGCTTTACCCACTAAATTTGCGGGGTGAACTATCAAAAGAAACTAAAACTCAATACGTGGTTTACCGAACGCATACTCTATTTCTACTCTATAAAACAAACACCATGAATAGAGCCTGCTTTTTTAGGGTCGTGCCATTGCCATAAGATATTACCTTGCTCGTCAAACTCTAATAACTGTGGGGCTTTCTTACTATCATCAGCACCATGTCCCGTCCAGTTACACACTCCCCATCTACCATTGGAGAGTTTTTGTGCATCGGCGAAATAATAATATTTTTTTTCCTGCGCTGTATTGCCCGCTATTTTCCTTATGAACTTCCCTTCTTCCGACCACTCTTCTAATGTCCCGCCATAACCTGTAGATACAATATAGTGATGTTGCCCTTGATTACTTTGTAAAATCTCATATATGTGCATTTTTTGATCTGCTAACACAAACTCTTGCAATGTACCATCCCACTTAGCTTTGACTACTTTCTCATCATCACCAAAAAGCAAACTTCCATCTTGACTCAACCTTAACAATCTCAACTTTTGGTATCCTTTGAAGAACACCTCTCTAAGTACAACATCTTTGGAATCTAATTCATAAATAGCTACCCCTTTGCTTTTAATCCCTTGCAGCGTTTTTGTCTGTACGCAGCCTACTATTTTAGTATTATTTGCAGTAGGAATGACAGATTGTGTTCCAAAGAACCTTTGTTCGTTTACTTCTTTTAGTTTCTGATGTGTTTCAAAATCATATAACGCATAGCCTTTTTTTGTACTCAGCAATATCGTTTTGTTCTCTAGGAGATGAATATCTCTATACTTAGCAGGCAATGAAATAGTCCAATCTTTTTCTGGGTTATATTGATTCACGTAGTGCAACTGACTTCTAGACTCATCTACCGCCAAAAAAACATGTTTTATCTTTTCTTTACTGTGAGCAAGTGAAAAAGAAAAAGACAAACACAATAGTAAAATGAAGTTTTTTCTTGAAATAATCATATTTTTATTTTTCATTATTAATATCATATTATGGTGTATCGTATCAATTCTGAAGCTTTTCAATGAATGACTTATAAGCCATCCATTTGGCATTGTATAGTTTGTGTGCTGTTTTATTAGGGGTAAAGCATTTTTTCATACGAGTCATTTTTTGGCAAGCCTCTTCAAGACTCTCATAGGTATCACTCACCACAGCGGCAGCCATAGCTGCGCCCAATGCGCCTAATTGAGTTCCTTCTGGCACTTCAATAGGTATCCCTATGATATCGGCAAACATCTGCATCCAAACATCACTCTGAGAAGCACCTCCCGTACACCTTATCACCTTAGGTAACGCTCTATAACGCAGTAAGTTTTGTATATGTGTTTTATGAGAAAAAACAATCCCTTCATATACGGCTCTGATGAGTTGGGCTTTGCTATGATGCCCTTCTATACCATAAAAACCAGCTTTTAAATTTCCTTTTTCATTATTGCCAAACAAGAAAGGAAGAAAAATAATCATTGACGAGCTTACCTCTGTAGAAGCAACCTCTTCATTCAACCAATCAAAAAACTGTTCTCCTTTTTCTTTTTTTTCACTATCCAAAAAAGTACGAATAAACCAATCCAAATTACTTGCAGAAGTAGGACTACCTTCCAACATCAAATAATTACCTTCTATACTATACAGACTACTCATAAAGAAGTCTTTATCTACAATGGGTTTATCAGCGATATATTGGTTGTTTCCCCATGTCTCCACCACTAGCGACATTTTTTCTTGCCTGCTATTGCCCGAAGCTAAGGCGCAAGCATCAACATCAAACATCCCTACTGCCACCAATGTACTT
>WTJX01000328.1 GCA_011524675.1 Cytophagales bacterium | reverse complement strand
TTAAAGGACTAAATGCCTCATTTTATATCGGTCCTACAATCTCTATAGATGTGAACAAACAAGGTACAGGTATTACATCTGCTTATAAGACTAAACATGTAGGTGAACTTTCTCTTGGCGTTGAGTTAAGTTTTCCTTTAAGTGAATCTCTTTTTTTTAATACAGGAGCTATCTTTCAGCCGGTAAGTATTGAAGCAGAAGCAAGTGATGTATATATATCTTCTTCAAATGTTACTTATGCTAATATGGAGGACAGTTATTTTGATCAATCACATTGGTTGTTTTATATCAAAATCCCTTTAAGTATAAGAAAGTTAACCCCATTAGGACAAGGCAATTCAAAATTAATCAATGATATTGGGATAGACCTTTCTTTCTTAACAGGAATGGAAAATCTTATTACATATGAAGATGATGATTATCTAAATTTAGAAAAAAATGATTTTAATTCTTCAGTCTTAGGATTAAGATATGGGATAGGAGTTCTTACTTCTACTTCAAAAGGCAATCTATATAGCTTTGTTTTGAGTTATAGCTTGGGCATAACAAAAACCATGGAAGATGGCTATGATAGTGATTTCGAAGATAGTATTAGTGATATTAATCGTACGTTTTATAGAAACAACACCATCTCATTTGCTTTTTCGTATCTTTTTGGTGCTAATAAAAAGTAAAAAGAGGAGTTTACTCCTCTTTTTTTAATGTGATATTTAAGGCATCTAAAGCCTCTTGTATGGGGATAGCTAAGGCTATTCCTTCTGCATCAGTTCGTTTAGCTACTACTACACCTACAACGTTACCCAAGTAGTCAATTAATGGACCTCCACTATTCCCCCCATTGATACTAACATCAGTTTGGATGAAGATATAATCTTCCATCTTTCTTTTACCACTTACTATACCACTAGACACCGACTGTCCGAGAGAAACATCTACAGGAGTACCAATAGCAAAGACATCCTCTCCTGTAGGTACTTGCTCCGTAGATAAGTGTAGTCCCTTATATTTCTTACCTGGGATATCCACTAAAGCAACATCTCTGCCTTCGTCATAGTAAACGACCTTACCTTCTAATTCAAATCCTTGGTTCAATACAACGGTAACCTCTTCTGCCCCTTCTATTACATGATAGTTGGTCATGATCATACCGTCTTCCGTAATAAAAAAACCACTACCAAATGAATTTTCATTTTTTATGGTTACACATGAGGTAATCGCTTCTTTGATCAAATCAGATTTTTTAGCATAGGTTGGTAGTTCACCTTGTATGATTGTAATCTCTGAATCAGCTACTTTAGTATCCTTTTCAATAGATTCATCATCTTTCTTTTCAAATACTGCTACAAACGCCTCATCGAAGAGTACTGCTTTCGTAGCTTCTTCAAGAGCATTTTTTAATGTCTGTTCTACATCGTTGGTAAAGTCTGTTGTTTCTATTTTCCCTTCTTCTACATATACGCCTTTATGATTTTTTTCATAGACTACTTTGTCTAGTACCACATCATATACAGACCATTTTATTTCTGCTATTCCTGCTAAATCAAAATTACTATAACCACTAAATCTAGAAGCGGTACTGATTTTTATGATTTCTCCAGCTAATTTTAGCCTAGACCTGCTTGATTTGCCTGTACTTCCAAAGGCAACATTAGGAGTTTCTATGCCTGGAATATTTTTAGACAAAGTTTTTGAAACAATATCTCTATAGTTTGACAAAATAATTTTAGAATCTGAGGTGAAAAAGTTATGAAACTCACAAGTTTTATATTTCACAGTATCACTAAATTTATTTTTCCATTTTTCTAACAGCACATTTACTTCTTCATCAATATCGTCTCTACGTATAATTGAAGGCATATGATCTTTTTTCCATAGAAATATTTCATTGCTTAGCGTGCTTTCATAGTATAAACTTGGTGTTCTATACATTTGTGTCTTAGCGTTAGAAATTACAATAGCACCTTCAGGATAAGTATTGATTTTGACCTTTCTAGATTGTTTAGAATAAGTAGCATGAAGTGTCAGTAAGAGTAGTACAGTAAGCAGGAAGTTCTTTTTCATTTGTATTTTAGTTTAAAAGATCAATAATGTCATAAATCTGGCACAATATAGTGATTATTGATTATATTCTTAAAGAATATTATTTCTTTCCTTCTACTACGATCACAAACTCGCCTTTGGGTGCGTGAGCTTCAAAGTGAGCAATAAGGGCTTCTACGCTATCAGTAACGGTCTCTTCAAATAA
>WTJX01000242.1 GCA_011524675.1 Cytophagales bacterium | reverse complement strand
ATACTAAACTGTTACAATAGCCCCATAGAAAATTGCTATTTGATTTTAGCTTTTGTAATATAGCAATGAATTTAACTTAGCTATATGACATGGTTCTTTTGGTGTATGATATACCTATTATTTCACACCTACCTTATTTACCCTCTTATTTTAATATATTTTAATAAGGCTAGCCCAACATCCACATATGATGAACATACACTTAAAGAGACTCTTCCATTTTTGAGCATTATTTTTTCTGCACACAACGAAGAAGCTGTACTCATAAAGAAGTTAACCTCCTTGATAAATACTTCTTATCCTATTGATCGGATAGAAATACTGGTGGGTTCCGATGCCTCCACAGATGCTACAAATGACATTTTAAATGAATGGTCAACAAAACATTCATACATACATTTTTATTCTTTTAAAGATAGGGTGGGTAAAACATGTGTAATCAACAAACTTGTAAAACATGCTAAAGGTGAGTATTTAGTCTTTACAGATGCTAATATTCTCTTTAGAAAATCCACCTTATTTGACTTGACAAAAAAAATGAAAGATACTTCTGTGGCTCTAGTAGCTGGAAACATCATCAACTATAACTTGAAGAAAGACGGGATTTCGCTTCAAGAAAGAGAATATACAAATCAAGAAAACAAGATCAAGTATATAGAGGGCAAACTGTGGGGGGCGACAATGGGTGCTTTTGGAGGCTTGTTTGCGGTCAAAAAGAAATATTACACTCCCCTACCACCAACGGCTATTGTAGATGATTTCTTTATTACTCTATCTGTTATAAAACAAGAACAAAAAGCTATTCTTAGCTTAGACGCTTTGGCATATGAAGATGTAGGAAACGAAGGCTACGAAGAGTTTAAAAGAAAAAAAAGAATTGCTATTGGGAACTTTCAAAACTTGAATTGGTTCAAAACCTTGTTGTGGTCTAAAAGAAGAGGTATTGCCTTCGCTTTTTTTTCTCACAAAGTGCTAAGATGGTTCGGTCCCATCTTTCTTTTATTCATTTTTGTTTTCAATCTTTACTTACTCAAAGTACATTTGCTTTATCATGTTACTTTTTGGGGGCAAGTTGCATTTTATTGTGTACCTGCAATAGAATACTTGTTTAGAAAACTAAATATTCATTTTTTTGGTTTTAGATTTGTAACACACTTTGTATCAATGAATGTGGCACTTTTTATGGGGCTATGCTCATATTTATTTCTTAAAAAGAATAATACTTGGCGCCCAACAAAAAGATTTCAATAAACGATAATTACTTAGCATACTAAGAATGGAAAAAATCCGACTTGACACTATAGAAAGTGCGATAGAAGCAATAAAAAATGGTGAAGTTGTCATTGTAGTAGATGATGAAAATAGAGAAAATGAAGGTGATCTGATCTGTGCAGCAGAATGGATTACTCCTGAGATCGTCAACTTCATGACCAAAGAAGCTAGAGGGCTCATCTGTGCTTCTATTACCGAAGAACGCTGTAAAGAGCTAGAATTGGAGCTGATGGTAGGGAAAAATACGGCTTTACATCATACTCCTTTTACGGTATCTGTAGATTTGTTGGGGCATGGATGTACTACTGGTATCTCTGCAAGCGACAGAGCAAAGACCATCAAAGCATTGGTTGATCCTCAGACGCAAGTAAGTGACCTTGCCAAACCAGGCCATATTTTTCCATTGAAGGCGCGTGAAGGCGGGGTAATCAGAAGGGCTGGACATACTGAGGCTGCCGTTGACTTGCCACGATTGGCTGGTTTGAAACCTGCGGGTGTATTGGTTGAAATCATGAGTGATGACGGTTCTATGGCTAGATTACCTGAGTTAAGAACCATTGCTGATAAGTTTGGCTTGAAACTCGTAACGATAAAAGACTTGATCGCTTATCGTTTACAACAGGAAACTTTAATCAAAAGAGAGATCGAAGTAGATATGCCTACAGAATGGGGAGGATTTAAACTGACGGCTTTTACTCAACTGAACACAGGAGATATACACATTGCACTCAGCAAAGGGAACTGGACGAAAGATGAACCTGTACTAGTGCGTGTACATTCTTCTTGCATCACGGGAGACATTTTTGCTTCCTTCCGTTGTGATTGTGGTACACAACTACATGAAGCTATGCGCAAAGTAGAAGAGGAAGGAAAGGGGATAGTGCTCTACATGAACCAGGAAGGTAGAGGGATTGGGCTACTGAACAAACTCAAAGCCTACAAACTACAAGAAGAAGGTATGGATACTGTGGAAGCT
>WTJX01000268.1 GCA_011524675.1 Cytophagales bacterium | reverse complement strand
ATAAGTAGGCAGACAAAAATAATTGTATTTTAAAAAATGAGTGGTTTTAGTTCAGGTCAAGGAAGAAAGCAAAGCTTTAGCAAGCTAAAGCGCGTATTTCTAACGATGAGATGAATTAAAATAGCCGTTTTTTATTTAAGTGTGTACTTTGCCTCTTGAATCTAAGAAATATTAAAAAAACATATTGTACTTATTACGTAAACATGAGTGTTTTTTGACTAAATGACTAGTTACGACGCATCGTAACGGTCGCAACTTTATGTAAAAAATACATTAAGAATAAAGAAAAGAGGGCTATAGTCTTAGCTAAGAGGGGGGATAATGTTTTTTTTGTTAAGTTCTAGGTTTTACGTTTTATGTGCTTGTTTCTTTTAGTGTTGAATTATGCGACATAAGGTATTCAATAGTCGATAGGGCAAAGTGCTTTACTGAATGGATACAAAAAAGGCAGACCAAAAATTAATTTAGTCTGCCTTTTTGAGAAAATTTGCAAAAACCTTCTTTGAGTATGTGTCATTATAGTGGATAAGAAGCTAGTTTACATTAAAATCCGATTATTATGCTTTTTACATAAGTCTGCATTAAGTACAAAGAATGGTTTCTTTTAAGTTATTGGAGTACTAAAAAGTTAGCACACTATCTTTTTAAAATGCTTTCCTTATCGTGGTACTTGGTACTTTATACTTGGTACTATTCAGCAGTAATTTAGTTTTTGCTTTACTATATCTTAGAAAGCCTCTACAGGTGGTCCATAGATATGAACTTCACCATCATTTCCCTGTGGTTTACCTGCTGTACTCCTTCCCTTCTGTACGTACTCCTCCAAAAGCGCTGTCAATTCGTTTACAATAGTGGGGTATTGTTCGCTTAGGTTGGTTGTTTCTGCAATATCCTTTGACATATCATACAACTGTACCTTTGGCGCATCTGCGGTTTCTTGCCCAGGCATTGGAAAACTCCAACCTCCTGAATGCGGACATAAATTTAACTTCCACTTGCCTTTTCTGATAGCAAAGAAGCCACCGAATGAGTGGTGTACGATAGCCGACCTTTCTTCTATGTTTGGGTCTTTTAATGTTTCAAGAAATGATACGCCATCCACCCCACTAGCTGCGTCTAGTTTTTTGCCTACTATCTCTGAACAAGTAGAAATAACATCAGTAAGACAGGTCAAGCGAGCGGTTTCTGTATTTGGCTTCACTACTTTTGGCCACCTGACTAAGAAAGGTACTCTATGCCCACCGTCAAAAATATCTGCTTTGTGTCCTCGCAAATTTCCATTAGTGTAATGTCCTCTTTCTCTTAAATCTGAATGCCCTGGAGAGCTACCGTTGTCTGTAGAAAATATAACCAAGGTATTATCTTTTATGCCTTTATCATCTAATGCTTTTAGCACCTCTCCTACTACCCAATCCGTTTCCATCACAAAATCACAATACTTATCAATGCCAGATTTCCCTATCCAATTTTTACTAGGACTTATTGGAGTATGTGGTGAAGTAAGTGGTAAGTATAAAAAGAATGGGTCTTTGCTTTCTGCGCGTTCATGAATATAGCTTACCGATTTAGCTGCAAAGTCTGTAAGGCATTGATCTATACGGAAGCCCTCTACTGCGGGGCCTACTCTGCTACCCACTTTCATGTTGATGGTAGGCTGAGAGATAGCACGTTCATTTTCTATATACAGAAAAGGCGGCATGTCTAGCGAAGAAGTTATGCCAAAGAAATAATCAAAGCCGTTGGATGTAGGAGTAATGGCTGGTTTTGAATAGTCTATGTCCCAACCAAGAGTATTATATTTTCTAGGTTGGTTTTCTGGTAACTTTTGCCAACCAATGCCTAAATGCCACTTTCCTATACAAGCTGTATGGTAACCTTTGCTTTTGAGTAAACTAGCTATGGTCGTTTCTCCCTTTTTTATAAGTGGATATAAGTCTGGTTTGTTATAGACTCCTTTCTTTAAATGTGTTCTCCAGCAATATCTTCCCGTCATTACCGAATATCGGGATGGCGTACACACAGAAGAAGAGGTATGTGCATCTGTAAAACGCATTCCTTCTTTTGCCATACGGTCAAGGTGTGGTGTAGGGGCTTTACCTGTAGTATGAGAGACATCACCTATCCCCATATCATCAGCAAAAATAAAAATAATATTAGGTTTGCTTGACTTTGCGCCTAAGTAGGTTGACATCAAAAAAAAGAAGCTTAATACTATAGAGCTAATGACAATATGTTTTAATTCTAGTTTGTGCAT
>WTJX01000178.1 GCA_011524675.1 Cytophagales bacterium | reverse complement strand
CACCTTTTTTCACCTTTTCAATAGCATAATTGATTTTTTTGGTCGTTTCTAACCACTGGTCAAAAAACCAGTTTAGATCTACATGAGTATAGTCAATAATGGCTTGTCTAAAATCTTCGGGATATGGATGGGCACACTTCCACTGTCGAACGTAGTATTGTATAGCCTCCAAAAATAATTCGTCCCCAAGCGTATAGCGCAGGTTGTCAAGCATAACGGCTGTCTTGTAATACACAAGTCCATAGCCACCGCCATGTCTTATTGCTCCTCTAAAGCCACTAGAGTGCGTATTGAGAGGGTAGTCATAACCAAGTTTGGCATATTTGAGGTAAGCATAGTACCAACTACCATAGCGATATTCAAGCGTATCTAGTCGTTTATCAATCCATTTTGACTTAGCATGTGCCTTCGTTCCTTTGTTACCTGTTACTTTTTCTAAACTCCATGCAGTAAGAAACTGAGTAAAACCTTCATCCATAAAAGCACGATAGGTTTCGTTGGTACCCACCATTCCATAAAACCACATATGCCCTACTTCATGAGCTAACAAGGCTTGATGTTGTGGATATGTACCACCGTCAAGCGTAATCATAGGGTACTCCATACCATCGTTGGCATCTGCCACTATAATCTTAGGCCATATGTATTCGGTAAAGTCAGTATGATAAGTAGCGATTACCTTTTTAGTAAAACGAGCCGATTCTTGCCACTTGGAAGCATGTTGTTCTTCTGCTAGCGCTATAATTTTGATTCCATTCCATTCTTGCTCATCAATTCTATAGTTAGGATTTGCGGTAAATACAACATTATGCACATTCTCAGCATGATATTTCCACGTTTTGGTTTTTCCTTCCTCTCTAGGAATGATTACCGAAGGTGCTGAACCAAAAGCTTTGTATTTGAAATTGGAAATTTGTAATTTCTTAAATAAATCGTCGGGCAACACCTCCTCTCTATTGAGTAGATTTCCTGTTGCTTCTACTATATACTCTTGTGGAAATGTCAATTCAAGATCAAAAGCACCAAAATTATTATAAAACTCCTTATCTAAATGTTGCTCTGTAGTCCAACCAAACTTTCTATCATAGACACAGATAGCAGGATACCAATGTACACCATTGAAATGTTTTTGCCCATGGCTAGGATAGGTTTTCATTCTACTTCTCATGCTACCTCGTTCCATATAGGTATCAAATGTTAATGTTATAACAGCCGAGTCGCCCGATTGTAAAGGTTCGTTAAGCATGACTTTCATAACCGAAAAATCATGAATAGTATCGACGCTTTGCCCATTTACTTTGATGTCATATACTTGCGTATTGAGCTTTTTCTTTTCTTGCTCACTGAAGGTGATTTTTTGCCCGTTGTGCTTATACAAATTGTGCATATGTGAGCAGGGCTGAAAAGAGTTTTGGTACAAATGAAAATACAATTCATTCAAAACATTTGGAGAGTTGTTCCAATACACCAATCGGTATTCGCTGCATCGTATGACATCATTAGTATCATCAATGAATGCTTTTATGGTATAATGTACGTCTTGCTGCCAGTAGCCTGCTTTGGGTAGTTTGTTTTTCCAGTAATATGGATTGTCTTTTGAACGATAGGTATTAGGCTTTTGGTTAGGGTCGTATTGACTAAAGCCATGCAAAAAGCTTAAAACAAAAATAAATAGGGGGATGGAACGCATGAATAAAAGTTAGAAATCAATTGTCTAAGTAAAAAAATCAAAAATATCACAAAAAAGCTGATTTATTAAATGTTTTCGTTCGTTTTAAATTTTAGGTGCTATGTTTTAGGTGAAAAGTTGGTGTATAGTAAGCAATGGTATTTTGTTTTGTAACTACTGCTTTTCTAACAGATAGTTTTTCAGACTTAGGAAATATTTCAGGGTTTTAAGAAATTAAGTTTACTGTGCTTTCTATTTTTTTGAGATAGTCCGCTTATTTCTTTATCAGTCCAATTCGACTCAATATATTCAAAAGTTCTTTTTAATTCGAGTAATGAGTTTTCAGACCATTCAATTTTATAACCACTTTTCATAAACTTTTCGAGCTTCTGAATGAGGTTTTAAATTTCCGTTATCAGCATCAGTGATTCCTTTTTTAATGGACTGAAGTTCATTTTCAGAGCTATCATTTACCCAGTTAGAAATTTGAGATTTTCTCAGATCAAGAATCTTTTCAATAAGAGATTTATCTTCAAGTGTCGTCAACCACTGAATTAGCTCAAGCTTAGTGTTCTGAATATTTATTTCCATATT
>WTJX01000281.1 GCA_011524675.1 Cytophagales bacterium | reverse complement strand
GAGCAGAAAGACGGGACTTTTCGCTACCGTCCAATATACCTTTTTCACCAAACTCATCATATATCGTGTTCAAATCAGACCATTCTGCTGTAGCATTACATTCTTTTTCGGTAGTCATCAAACTCATATCTGCCACATTTAACGAGGCATCTTGTGTCATATGCAGTACTGTAGCATCATCAATCTTTCTAATCGTGTTTTTGTTTCCTCCATAGGCTTTTATAGATTTAGTATATCCAAGTGCATTTTTTTGACTAGCCAAAACAGTTACGTTCACAGGTGCATTACTCGTATTTTTCACTTTGATGGTATAGATAGCACAAGGTATGGCAGAGTTTTTCAAATCCATTGGAATAAGCGGATTGAAAACTTCAAGGCTTACTTGCACGGGTAATGCTTTTTCTTTGAAATGAAAGTGAGCAAATGGATATTCACCCTCAAAAGTCAAGCTTGACATACCTTTAAACTTACCCACACTCTTGCTTTGCAGTGCCCTTAGTTCAGTAACATTATTTTCACTTTCAGTTCTTATACCCAAAAAAGTATCAGGAACATGCTCATGTGTAAAATTCTTGGCTATTTGCCATATTTCTGGCTCTGCATTTCCATTAAACTGAATTGCCCCTGCTCCTATACCACCAACTGTAAAAGCTATAGCAGAGAGTTGAGTATCTTTGTATTGTTTTGTTTTACCTTTATGGATGAGGACAGGATCGTTTATTAACTTTTGAAACTTCTTCTCTCTTATTTTATTGCGTTTATTTGCTACAGCTTTTACTGTAGCAGCAGTTTCTTCAAAGTTTTTGCTCCAAGCACTTTCTTTGAGGTGTTTCTGAATCTCATTTTTATTAAGTGCAACTCCATAACAAGCCACTTCGTCTATCAGTATGGTTGAATCTCCCCATTCTTCAAGCGACGAATGACCAAACGACATAGGAGCACCCTCAACACCTCTGCGTGTATATTCATAAGCACCACCGAATAATGCACATTCAAAACCGTCTATATATATTCTTAAATCCAAGTCATAGCTTGTCATGGCTAGGTGATACCATCTCCCCAAGGCTATGGGTTTGTCAGTAGGTAAATAAGCTGTAGTAACTACCTCTAGTTTTGTGTTTGAGTAAGTGATGGCTGAAAGATCATGCTTTACACCCAATACATATCTTGCTGCTTTTCCCTTTGTTTGAGCAATGATTACAGTATCTTTGCCATCAGTAGGGTTCTTCTCTAATCTAAAAAATAATTCTACAGTCGCAGATTTACCTCTTAAAGCATCAGCTTGTTGTATATATGTTTTATTGTTGGGATTGAGACTTAGCGCTTTTCCACTCATTACACCCTCCGCATAAGCAATGTCCCCCATAACTTTTGAAGGTGTATTTCTAACTTGATTTATGGTATCACCATCAAACCTCCAATACCCTTTGAGATTTGGTGTATCTAAAATAAGCTTACTGTAACTTTCTGATTTGCTTGTAGATGCCCAAAGTTTACTAGGCTCCAATCCTATACTTGCTCCCAATATACTTGCAGATACTAAAAAACTCCTTCTACTGAAAGTATTGATGGTTGGAAGTTCATGACAGCTGTCGCTTGATGCGCAACAACTTATCTCCATATGTGGTGGTGTCTCATTTTTACTCATAATACCAGTGTCTATTTTTTTTACAGATACCAATACTAGTCAAAAAGATTGGACTAAACGAGTATAAATGTGTTACGAATAGGTTATAAACTACCTCACCTCCACATCAAAGTCATAAGAATAAACACTAATAATAACTTCCACAGGGTAGCTTGGAAGTACCCTTGTTTGTTCCTTTTGATAGACATCATATCCACCTGTACCATATATCTTTATGGGCAACTCACCAGCCTCTACTTCTTGAGGTGGTAGATAATCCCCCCCTACTTGAACAAACCAAGTCGTTGAACCTATCACAACTTTAGAGATATTTTCTTTTTCAGGACCTTGTAAAATAATAGTAGCTAATGGCATAATATCAAAATCAACATTCAAAGATATCATAAGAAATAGGAATGCTTATACTTGATTGGTTAAAAAAATGAAAAGTATTATCTTGAGCTATGTTTGGTAAAGTAAGAGAAGCCTTCAATAGATACAACACAATGAATAAAGTTTTTCTATATTTTCTTTTTGAATTATTCTGCTGCACAAGTATCACTTGTCTTGCTCAAAGAAAAGTAGAAACACAAGCATATGATCTTATGCTACAACGCTTACTAAAACATGATGTAAAAG
>WTJX01000634.1 GCA_011524675.1 Cytophagales bacterium | reverse complement strand
GCCTGATTTTATTCCACGAAAGTGGCATTTTAAAAATGAAAAAATTAAATAATTAAGAAATTAATGAGGGTAAATTAAAATGTATAAGCATGTAAGATCTAGCACCTAATAAAAAGCTCATGGACTATTGACTATGGACTCGTTAAACTAGATACTTAAAGAGTATGATTGTTTTAAAAATGAAAAAATAGAGGGTTCACAGTGATTAACGATTAGTGTTAGACAGACTTTGTACTTTGTACTAACGACTTAGTACTCTAAAAGGCGCGCTTTTATTCCACGAAAACATCATCTAAATTTAGGCTAAAGCCTTTGAGTATGTCTGTTGTCATCTGTTCTCCCTTTAGGTAAATGCCCTTGCGTTGATATAGCTTGCCTTTGAGCACAAAGACTTCAATGAATTCTTCCTCAGGATATACAATCCAGTATTCGAGTACTCCCGACTCTTGGTATAGGTCGTATTTGTCTGTTTTATCTTTTTTGGTGGTGGCAGGAGAGAGGATTTCGATGACTAAATCGGGCGCACCCACACAGCCTGCTTCATCCAATTTGCTTGAATCACACACTACGCATAGGTCTGGCTGCACTACTGTGTAGGTACTGCCGTCTTCTTTGGGCAGGCGCACATCAAAAGGAGCGATATATACCTTGCAGGAATGTCCTTTTAAGAAAGAATGAATTTCATTGACGAGATTCACCACACAGCTTTGGTGCTTTCGTTTTGGAGCAGGAGACATCTTGAATAGCTTCCCTTTGATGAGTTCTACGCGCTCTTGAAATTGCCATGTAAGGTAGTCTGCATAGGTATAACTTTTGGATAGGTCTAACTGATTGAGATGGGTAATGGCTGACATAGCTAATGCACGTTTGAATTTGTACGCAGTAAGCTAAAGAGTCTATAGTGTATTTCCAAATATGGAGAAAAGTATTTGTTAGGTCTTGTTGTAAAAGTCGATAGTCAATGGTCAATAGTCCATTTAGCTTCTCTCTTAAAATATTGACTATTGACTGTAAGCCAAAACGTACAACTCAAAACGTATAACTTTAGAACGTAAAACCTAAAACTCTTTTAAGTTTTCAACAATTTGATAATAAGCCCCTATATGATGGATGAAGCAATTTTAAATCTTGTCTCTGTTCCTTAGTTTTGCAGCATGTTATTGAAATTGATTACTCGCTCAAGCAAACTCGCCGTATGGCAGGCAGAACATATAGCTTCTCTCTTGGAAAAAGAAGGGGCGAAAGTAGAATTTACCAAAATAGAAACGAAAGGGGATAAAATCTTAGATACTTCTATTGCCAAAATAGGAAGTAAAGGGGTGTTTACGGAGGAGCTGGAGCAGGCGCTCATCCTCGGTAAGGCGGATTTGGCGGTGCATAGTGCCAAAGATATGCCTTCGTCTTTGCCCGAAGAGCTGGAATTGATTGCCTTTGAAAAAAGAGAAAAGGTAAATGATGTGCTCGTAAGCCATCATAAGGGCTTGTCGCTTGACAAGGGATTCAAGATAGGAACATCATCTACTCGTAGGGTAGGACTACTCAAACATTATTTCCCTCAATGTGAGGTAGTGCCTATGCGTGGGAATTTGCATACACGTTTCCAAAAAATGGAAAATGGCGATTGCGATGCCTTGCTATTAGCGTATGCTGGGGTACATCGCATGGGCTTGTCGCAATACATCATCCATGAGTTTGACACGCAGACGTTTGTACCACAAGCAGGGCAGGGGTCGGTAACCATCGAGACTGCCAAGTCTTTGGATGAAGAGAAAAGAAACCTTATTGTAAAAGCATGTAATGACTTTGAAGCTAACTTCGCTATTTCTTGCGAGCGATCATTTTTGAGTGCTGTGCAAGGGGGCTGTAGCGTTCCTGTCTTTGCACATGCAACCATCGAAAACGAACAGATCAACCTTACGGCGGGCATCGTAGGCTTGGAAGGGGAACAACTTATTCAAGAGAGCTTTACGGGAGGCATTGACGAAGGCATACAGTTGGGCATAGATGCTGCGGACAGCATACTGAGCGAAGGAGGACAAGAGCTGTTGACGAAGATAAAACTGCAATTGGCGAATTAACGATTAGTGGTTAATGATTAGAGATTAGTGATTAATGTTTACTTCGTTCTCTTCTTGATATGCTACAAAAGCATCAAGTAGCAAAAAATAAATTTTCACCTTTTATTTTTTGCTACGTGCTACTAAACTTTTCTTGAGGAGTAAAGCTTTTAGCTCTTCTTTTATTAAATATGCATAGCATATCACTTT
>WTJX01000067.1 GCA_011524675.1 Cytophagales bacterium | reverse complement strand
ATATCACCTTTGCAGACGAAAAAGAAATAGAACGAATTGCTGAAGCAGTAGCAGCAGATGGTTATAAGTTCCAGTCCGTAGTAAATCACATCGTTTCAAGTAATTCATTTTTGAATTAATAGTATTGGTAAACAGCTTCGTTATGCTTGAAAAGCGAAGCTTTCCACTTTTTTTAAACAAAAAACATACACAATATGAGTAGTAAAAAACCTTGGCATTTAGATAGACGCACCTTTTTGAGAGGAGTAGGTGTAGCATGTGCCTTACCTTATTTAGAAGCAATGGGTAAGACCAAAGTAGAAAATTTAGGAACAGTACCTAAAAGACTATGTTTTATATACACTCCCAACGGTGTGGGACTACCCTACAAAAACAGTGAATATAAAGACTGGAACTGGTTTCCTTATGAAAAGGGGCCGAATTATAAGTTCACCAAAACACTATCTCCATTAGCCCCATACCGAAAAGATATTTCTATCCTTGGCGGTTTAAGTCATCCAAAGAGTAGAAGTGTGTTAGGGCATATCGCAGGAGATACATGGTTGACAGGGGGAGATTTGGTAGGAGACTACAAAAACTCAATCTCTGTAGATCAATATGCCGCAAAACACTTTACACCTTACACTAGGTATCCAAGCTTGATACTTTCTACTGATGGTGGCATCGGCTATAAGTCTAGATGCTCGACCTTGTCTTTTGATGCCTTAGGTGAGCCTATTCCATCAGAGCATAGACAAAGAGATATTTTTGAACGCTATTTCACTACTGGGGGCTCTAACATAGATAGACGTAAGAGTATTCAGAGAGGAAAAAAAATCGTAGATCAGGTACTCCAAGACAGTAAGAGACTTATGAATTTACTTGGTGCAAATGATAAAGCCAAATTAGATGAGTACCTCACTTCCCTCAATCAAGTAGAGCAACAAGTCATTCGTAACGAAAAATGGTTAGACGTACCAATGAAAAATTTTGATGCAAGTCTACTTAAGCTAGACGCAGCACCTACTAGCCCAGAAGAATACTTGCGCTCTACCTTAGATTTGATCGTACTGGCATTTCAGACAGATATTACAAGAGTAGTTTCCTATATGGTAGCAAGAGAAGATGCAATGGGATTTGGAGAGAACTTTCCAAAATTAGCACTGGGATTGTCGCAAGGACATCATGGTTTGAGTCATGGCAAAGCCAAAGGACATTGGGAGCAGTGGGGAAAGTATGACCAATGGCTTATAAAACAGTTTACCTACTTCATTGATAAGATGAAAAACACACATGACGAGTATGGCTCATTACTAGACAATACCCTAGTACTTTATGGTAGTAGCTGTAGTAATACACATAATGCAAGAAACTACCCCCTTATATTGGCTGGAGGTGCTAAATTAGGGGCAAAACATGGGACACATACTATTTTTGATGAAAGGCATGTGCATATGTCTAACTTATTTGTTGCCATGCTCAATGCGGTAGGCATCAAAACAGATACATTTGCAGATAGTACAAAAGATCAAAGTATCTCTTCTGTGCTTTCATAGTGAAAAAAAAAATAATAAATTGACGTGCCATTAAATTTCTCTTTTGACTAAGTTTAATGGCTTTTTTTTGAACAAGTAGTCATCCAAAAATACTTATAATAAAAAACGGCTATTTTTGTCTGCTTACTTACATTTTATAACCTAACATATGAATAAAATAAAAATAATATCATTTGTAGCACTATTAGTAGTATTATTAAGTTTTACGGCTTACTCTATCATGCCCAAAAGCGAGAGCAACTGGCCTATGAGTGGTGGTCCAGATGGTACATGGAAGATAGAAACGAAAAATTCAGTACCTACTTCTTGGTCAGTAAGAAATAATGAACACATCAAATGGAAAAAAACATTACCTGAAGGGGGACAGAGTGGTATCATTGTATGGGAAGATAATGTGTTTTTTACTATCAATCCACCATTGGAAACTCCGCCTTATGCTATTGCTTTGGAAAAGTACGACCAAGCAGAAAAAGCGTATAATGATGAATATGCTGCTACAGAAAAAAGACTTAGCAATGACGGAGAGTATAAAAAGTTAGTACAGGAAAAGAAGACGGCACAAAAAGCATGGGATGACCTACTTGCCAATGATGAAAAACTCAAGAAAATGGGAGAGAGAGATGGTGAACGTTATATCAATAGAACCTTAGTAAAAACAGATATTGGTAAAGCGTTACAGCTAAGTAAAAGTAAATACAATGAATATATTTTGAAAAACACTAAAGTTCTACGTGAGGAAGGAACTAGAGTAGATGAGAATGGTTTGCCTGTCATTCATGCAAGTGTTCTCAAATTATTACCCAATTTAGCTTATAAGATGAAGAAAGCTAAAGAGGCACTTGGTTATTACGCCAAGACTAGAGATATCATCTTATATTGCGTTTCCGCTAAAACGGGAGAAACAAAATGGACTAAAACTATAGAGGGGACTATAGAAGCTGAGTATCACTATGGTTTTAGTGATGCTACTACACCTAGCCCTATGACCGATGGTAAACATGTATGGGCATTGAATGCTACTGGAGGTATGGCATGTTTGACTATGGAAGGCGATGTAGTATGGACACGCAAGTGGAACCCATCACCTGTAAGCGCTCACAAACCATTCAACCGTCAGTTTGAATCTATTTTGTATGAAGATTTTATATTCAATATAGAGCCTGCACCTATAGGAGACAAACAAAGAGTAGAAGGCTGGAACTACCTCTTTGCCATCAATAAAAATACGGGGAAAGTGGCATGGATTTCAGATGACGCATTGACCTATTATAATACACCAGTATTAGGTCGCATGAAAGATAATACACCAGCCATACTTATTGGTCGTGGTGGACCGCACAAAGTACCTGAAAGACCAGTCGGTATGAGTATGGTCAGTCTAAAAAAAGGAAGTTATGGAAAGTCTATTTGGCGATGGGAATGCCAAGACCCTAATGGAGAATCTGGTTATGGTGCGTTGAATACTCAAGTATGGAGCAAAGACTACTGCATGTGGGTATATAAAAGAGATCATCACTGTACCGTAGATGCAAATACAGGTGAACTCATTGCAAAGCATGAAACTAGTAATGCAAAAAACTACTACGAGTATGATATGGACAAAAAAGACTACGTACTAAAGCATGATGTACCTGTAGTAAACGATTATGCCTTTTACAGTAACGTATTGCACAAGGATTATGTGTTTTACTTGACTATGTATGAGCCATTCTTAAACAGACTCAATATCAAAACGGGACTCTTTGAAAAGCTAGAGCTGCCTACGGAGTTGAGCGATAAAGGAGGGAATAGGATATGGAAAGAAAAACAAAGAAATGATGGTCTAAACTCACAAGGACAGAAGCATTTCAAAGATGCTAGAATAAAGGGGGGGGGAGACCAAAGACACTTCCATGGTTCTATTGTTACCATCAACAACTTAGGGTATTTTACCAGTGCCTTAGGAATAACCTATGTCATAGACTTAGAAGAAAAAGACTTATCCAAAGCCTTAATTAGTGTCAACGATATAGGAGAAAAAGGGAAAACATGGACTGGAAACTCTATGAGCTATTCAGATGGGAAACTCTTCCATCGTACATTGAAAGAGCTTATTTGTATAGAATAATAATGCAGTAAAGATATTTATTTGCTTCGTAGCAGAAGCATTAAGAAGGCTGAAGTGTTGAGGAAATAGATTGAGTTTTGTTTTTTCGATGCTTCAGCCTTTTTGTGTATTTACTACAAAGTTTATTTGCTCATCTTTTAGTGTTAACTGTTTTTGGACAACTACTTAATATAGAGAAGTGGCTTTAACACATAAGGATTTTTGAAGTTTAGCTGTATCTTTACCAAAAGAAAACTTCATCCTAAAGATATGCAAGAACAATTTATTTCTGAGATAAAAGAATCTTATGCTTTTAAAGGGGATTCTATCGTTATGGGAGGGGCTATGCTCAATGGGGAGTGTCAAGAGAATGCTCATGTGAAATTACCTCTAAAAATGATGAATCGTCATGGCTTGATAGCAGGAGCAACGGGGACAGGAAAAACCAAAACTGTACAAGTGATTGCAGAACAGTTGTCTAAAAGTGGTGTCCCTGTATTATTGATGGATTTGAAGGGTGATTTAAGTGGGTTGGCTCAAGCAGGAAGTAATAATAAGCATATCGAAAAAAGGCACGGGCAAATTGGTTTAGATTACAAGGAAGAAGCTATGCCAGTAGAGCTATTGAGCATTTCTGAGGAAGCAGGAGTGAAGTTAAAAGCTACTATATCTGAGTTTGGTCCTGTATTATTCTCTAAAATGCTTGACCTCAATGACGTACAAACAGGAATTACGACTATCGTATTTAAGTACTGTGATGATAATAAACTGCCTTTGTTAGATTTGGCAGATTTTAAAAAAACATTGCAGTATATCAATACTGATGGGAAGAAAGCGATAGAGGAAGAGTATGGTAAAGTGTCTTCTGCTTCGGTGGCTGCCATACTCCGAAGTGTGATTGCATTAGAGCAACAAGGTGCAGAGATGTTTTTTGGAGAGCCTTCTTTTGATGTTGAAGATTTAGTGCGTTTTGATGACCAAGGCAAAGGAATGATTTCTATCATTAGGCTTACCGATATACAAAACAAACCTAAGTTGTTTTCTACTTTTATGTTATGTCTCTTGTCAGAGATATACCATAGCTTCCCTGAAGAGGGAGATATGGATAGGCCTAAGTTGGCGATTTTTATTGACGAAGCACATTTAGTTTTTGAGGAGGCAACCGATGCTTTGATGGATCAGTTAGAAGCAATCATTAAATTGATACGATCCAAAGCTGTAGGGATTTTCTTTTGTACGCAAAACCCTGAGGATATACCCGATGATATTTTAGGGCAGTTAGGCTTGAAGGTGCAACATGCATTGAGGGCTTTTACGGCAAAAGATAGAAAGGCAATCAAAAAAACGGCTGAAAACTTCCCTTTGTCTGACTATTATCAGACAGACGAATTATTGACCTCTATGGGCATAGGTGAGGCATTGATTACTACCTTAAATGAAAAAGGTATTCCTAGTATGTTGGCTGCTACGCTCTTACGCGCTCCTCTTACTAGAATGGATGTCCTTACCCAAGACGAAATCCAAGACTTGATAGATGGCTCAAAGCTTATTAAGGAGTATAATGTCGCCATTGACAGAGAGAGTGCGTATGAGATTCTGAAAAAGAAGATGGAAGAAGCTGCCTCAGAAGAAAAACAGGAAGAATTGAGGAAAGAGCAAGAAAAAGCCAGAAAGGTAAGTACTAGAAGGAGGGTGAAAGAAGAACCGAGTTTTTTGGAGCAAATGAGTAAAAATACTATGGTGAGGCAGGTCGGGAGAACCATCGCTAGGGAGATTATGAGGGGCTTGCTTGGCTCTTTGGGAGTGAAAAAAAGTAGAAGTAGTAAAAGTTGGTTTTAAGGGAACAATGAAAGTGATATTTCGGTTGTTAAGCCTTTGTATATGTTTTATTTTGTTTTTTTTTATCGGGAGTTGTAAGCAAGGACAAAAGATAAAAACCATAAATATGAAAGAGATTCGCAAAGGGGATGAGTTGCATCTCCTGTTTTACAATGTAGAAAACTTATTTGATACGTTGGACGATCCCTTTACGGAGGATGATGATTTTACGCCACATGAACGCAAAAAGTGGACTAATGAACGTTATGAAGAAAAACTAAATAACCTGTCTAAAGTAATTGCACAAGCCGCTAATGGCTTTCCTGCTTTTGTAGGGCTAGCAGAGGTGGAAAATAGAACGGTACTAGAAGACTTAATCAATACGCCTGCTTTACGAGAAGCTGGTTATGGTATAGTACACGAAGATAGCCCTGATGTCAGAGGGATAGATGTTGCTTTTTTGTATCAAAAAGAACTTTTTAGCGTCAATGACTATAAGGCGATAAGCATACAGTTTGACTTTGACCCTAGCATCACTACTAGGGATATACTGTATATCAATGGTACATTCTCCAATGGTGAGGAACTACACTTTTTTGTTAATCACTGGCCTTCTAGGAGGGAGGGACAATTGGAAACAGAGCCTAAAAGAATTACGGTAGCTAAGCGTTTGCGAGAAGAAATAGATTTGATTTTTGAAAAGAAAAGTGAATCTAAGGTGATATTGATGGGAGATTTTAATGATTATCCTTACAACAAAAGCATTGTAGATGTTTTACAAGCTACAGCTCAATGGCCTCAGCCTGAAGGTGGTTTTTATAACTTGGTTGCAGAAAAAGAGGAAATAGGGGATGGTACGCATAATTACAGGGGGGATTGGGGTTTCTTGGATCAGATGATGGTTTCTCCTGCATTGATAACGAGCGAAGGATTGACTACCGATCTTGATAGTGTGAAGGTGGTTAAGGAAGAATGGATGTTGTTTTACCATACTAGGTATCGAGAGTATAAGCCTAACAAAAGCTATGTAGGGGATAACTATGTAGGAGGCTACTCGGATCACTTGCCCTTAGTTATGCGACTGAGCATAAGGTAAGAGAGGAGAGTGATTAGTGAAAAGATGAACGTTTAGTAGTTATGGATTATGAATGATGAGTTTTTTTAGTGATTAATGAGATGTTTTGATGTACCAATATAAGGGCATTAAGGTCATGATTTTATTCCACGAAAGTGGCAAAAAAGATTAAAGATCAGAGATTAAAGAGGCGTGGTAGTGGAGATTGGCTGTGTGTGCCTTTATTCTAGTAATGAAAAAATTAAAGTAATTAAAAAATGAATACTTGATATTGATTAATATTGAGTTATGAGTTATGTGTGATGAGTTTTTTTAGTGGTTAGTGATTAATGATTAGTGTTTAATAAGCTTTTGAGCTTTGTACTAAAGATTAAAGAAGAGTGTAGATTTGTAGCTTTTACTGAAAAGTACAAGGTACGAGGTACCACGTACAACGATTTCAATTGACCATTGACTCGTTAATACTAGATACCAGATACTAACTACTAGATACTTAAGGGCTGGATCTTATTCCACGAAAGTGGCGTATTTTAATGAATAATGAATGATGCATAATTAATAATGAGGTGATTGCTAGTTTGTGCCTTTGCTTGAAAAGAATTAAAAAATTAAAAAGATGTTGCGCCGTGCAAGTCCATAGGTTTGGGATTTTATAGGTTTAAAATCTGTAAATGAAATTACCTTTAGTTACCTGTAGGTGAAATACCTAACTAGCAAGACCTAGCCAGTCACTAGAAGCGAGTGTTGCATAGTTGATAGAGATGTCAGCATGAAGCGTACACAGCGACTACTAAAGGTGCGTTATTTAGCTTCAAAATAATTATCATCAGAGCTTTAATTTTCATTTTGGTTGGAGCAATATCAAAACAGCGTTATTTTAGGCAAGCTGTGTAGATCTGATTGGAGTCTTGGAGCGCATCAGAGGTAGAAGAGGAAACATGGGAACACGGGAGGTCCTCCTACTTCCATGCAAGTAACAGGTTAAAAGTAACACCTGACAACAAAACTTAAACTACAGGGT
>WTJX01000482.1 GCA_011524675.1 Cytophagales bacterium | reverse complement strand
TGTCGGGGTGGCAGGATTCGAACCTGCGACCTCCTCGTCCCAAACGAGGCGCGATAACCGGGCTACGCTACACCCCGAATTTTTGTGTGTGTGGAGGGAGAGGGATTCGAACCCTCGGTACAGTTACCCGTACGGCAGTTTAGCAAACTACTGGTTTCAGCCACTCACCCACCCCTCCAGAGGTGTTCAGAATTACTTCTTTGTTAACGTCTTTCCGTTAAAGGATTGCAAATATACGAGATGATTTTTTTAAAAACAAACATACCTCCTAAAAAAACAAAAAAAAACTCCAACTTCCTTAATTAAACACAATGGTCTTATTGTTATAGGCGAGCACTTTTCGCTCTAAATGATGAAAAATAGCACTAGAAAGCACTAATTTCTCTAAGTCCCTCCCCTTTCTGATAAGATCTTTTACACTGTCTCTATGTGTGATCTTAACGATGTCTTGATGAATGATAGGACCAGCATCTAAGTCTTGTGTTACATAATGACTTGTCGCTCCTATGATTTTCACACCTCTACCATAAGCCGAATGATACGGTTTGGCACCAGGAAAAGCAGGAAGAGAGGAATGGTGTATATTGATAATTTTGTTTGGATAATGACTAATAAAATCGGCTGTAACTACTTGCATGTAGCGCGCCAAAATGATACAGTCAATACCATGTTCCTGCAAGAGTGCGATTTCTTTCGCTTCCTGCGCTGCTTTGTTTTCCTTTGTAATAGGGAAGCAATGATAAGGAATATCAAATTTTTCTGCTAAGAAACGTAGATTCTCGTGATTACTGATGATAAGAGGAATTTCTACTTTCCATTCGCCTGACTGCCAACGAGACAATATATCTAGCAGGCAATGAGACATCTTAGAAACAAAGAGTGCAATTTTAGGAACATAATCTGAAAAATAGATACGCCATTTCATTTCCCATTTCTCCGCTATGAGGGTTTTGAAGTAGTCTTTGATCTTTTCTTGTGGAATATTGAAACCCTCCAAAGAAAATTTGACCCTCATGAAAAAAATCTTTTCTTCATGATCTACATGTTGGTCAAGATCAATGATGTTACCATTGTTGACTGATATAAAGTCTGATACCGCTGCTACGATACCGCTCTTATCTTGACAATACATTAAAAGTATGGCGTGATTTCCCACTATGATTCGGCATTTGTTTTGATAAAACAAAGTAACATGCTAAAGTGAGTATTGCCAAATTAAATTACATTTTTCAGTAAGACTTTGAGAATATTTGATTTTGAAAAATGGGAGAACAGTTTTTAGCTAAGAGCCAGCTAGTGAGGAGCAACAAAAATCAAATGACAAACTTTTGTTCTTTGTGATTTAATTTTTGTGATTTCGTCATTCGGCTTTATTGAGTTCTAAGAAGTCTGTTCACTCGTAAGGAAGCAAGAGACGTCTAAGGTAGAAAAATAGGCTTATTCCAATTCGGGAAAATAAGCGGTAAATGAGCCTTCTATCGTTTCATCGTTTTCTAGCGTAAACTGAAACTCAATATAAAACCAATGGTCTTCTGCTAATCTTTGTACATGTGCCCCGCCAGCCTTAAACTTAACCTTATTGAGCAAGTGATCTCTATAACTCCAAAAACTATCATAATGTGTAGTCCCAGCCTCTCCATAGGAAGAAAAAGGATATTCACCTTCCAAAAGCACCCCTGTAGTAGTGTTAAAATCTAAGCGTAAAATCCCTTCTATATAATTATGTAAAAAAATACTTACTTGATACCCGCCAGAAACACCTACCTCTGCCATTCCAAAAGCGGCTTGTTTGATATTGTTATAAAAGATAATATTATCTGAGAACCTTTTTAGCTTTTTTTCGGCGGTTACTTGAAAACTCATTTGCTGCGTACCGTTAAGGTAGTTGATAGATACATCTGCCGTATCATAATCAAAAGCATGATAATCTGGAAACCCTGTACCTAGAGTGTTATAACGGTCAACCAATAGGTCTATAATCTCACTCCCCTCCCCCTTATTCTTAGGCACTGTAAACCACTCAGACAATATGCTGTGTCTGATCTCTGCTTCTTCAAACTCCCAGTCTATAGGAAACCTGTTGTTGATGATGAGGTCTGTTACTTTCCCCCTCATCAAAGGACCAAAATCAAAAGAGCCATCATGTGGGGACAAAACCAAAGACACGGTATTATCTACTCTTATCTCCAAAAATACTGTATGCAAATTAGCCTTGTTTTGCAACTTTAATATACCTTGGTGCATGCGCCACTCATTATTAATCTTACTAGTATCTAGGTGTAGTACTAGATCACTTTCGCCCATGCCTTCTGTTTGATTTAACGTTACAAAGTCTGGCTTGGCTGTTACTTCCCAAAACAACTTGCCTTCACCACTGTTGGAGATGTGTAATGAAAGTTCATCTTTTGCTGTACCAAAGTCTAGCACATCCTCCAACACAAAGTCGTTAGAAGAAAGGGTCATCACAGGAATATCTTTCTCTAGGGTGAGTAACAACTGCTGCTGTTGTTCTGAATTTTGATCTTTAATGACAAGGCTCGCTGTTTCTGACTCCTTAAATAAAGAGTCCCTGTTCACGCTTAACTGTACTACAGCGTCGTTGATTCCATTACTAATATTTGAGGTCAACCATTTTTTATCTTCTGTAATAACCCAATGAAGTGCCTTGTCTCCATGATTGGAAATTTCAAATTCAAATACATTTGTATTTTTACCAAAATCAAATTTCTTACTTCCTTCTGCTAACTGTTCTGAATGAATGGCTAATAAAGATTCTATAGGTCTAAGTGCTTGTGTGATTTCATTTTCTCCTGCCACTATAGAAAGTTGTACCGTATCTTCCACATAGTCTATATGGCTAAAAACAACTTGATAAGTTCCTATGGTAATATTTTCAATGGAGAAATGTCCGTTTTCATCGGTAATATCGCTTAACCCCTCTTTGACAGATACATTGACACTATGGAGCTTTGTGGTATCTCCAACGATTGAGATAGTACCTGAGAGCGTACCAATGGTAGGTTGTGGTTCTTTTCTTTTTTTATCGCAAGAAGCTACTAGCAAAAGTACTAAGCACGCTTTGCAAAGGGAGATAATACGTATAGTCAAAGTTTTGTTATTAAGTCTCCTTAAAATTAAAAAAACTTCTTTAAAAATTCCTTCACTTAACAGCAGGTTCAATTAAAAAATAGACAAACAACACTATTTCATATTCAAAAGCCTCATTAATACAGAAGAATCTTCTTCTATGACTTGCAAAAAATAAGTTCCATTATCCAAATCTTTCAAACTATAATTAGTATCGTAGGTAGATGAAGATAAGCTATGCTTCTGACGATACAATTCGTGTCCATTCACATCAAATAAAACCATAGTTATTTCTTTACCTATTTGGTTAAGAGGAATATGGAGCATAATATTTTGATCTGTAACTGGGTTGACGGCTACAATATCAAGCACATCCACTATGATAGTACCTTCCATGATAGACTGTACTCTGCTAAAGGTAGGGATACCATAACCTATCTCATTATTAGGATCATCTGCTCTACTTCCTGCCTGCTCCAAAAGCTTCAATAGTTCTATATTGGTAAGGGTATCATAGGCTTGCCATACTCCTGCTGCAAAGCCTGCAATAAGAGGGCATGAAAATGAAGTACCTCTGTTAGTCGTAACACCATCTCTAACAGAGGATAATATTACCGTTGAGACTCCTTGCGCAGCGACATTAGGCTTGGTACGTCCATCGCTCGTGGGCCCTACAGAACTAAAACTTGCATAAGTTTCATTATAATACACTGCCCCTACTGTCAATACAGAATCTACATCAGCAGGAACGGTTACATACCTCCAACTGCTTCGCCCTTCATTACCAGCGCTATTCACCAACAACATTCCTGTTCTAGCAGCAATGTGGGCGGCTTGAGAAGAGTAAGCTGTTTGCCCATCCAAATCATCGTAAGTATAATTAAAAAAAGCATCGTCAAAATCAAAGTACCCTAGGGAAGTACTGACAATGTCAACCCCTAGGCTATCTGCTTTTTCTACTGCCAAAAGCCAGTTAATCTCTTCTATAGGGTATTCGCTACCGTCATCTTCGGTTCGGAATAAATAAAAACTTGCGTTTGGTGCTACTCCTAAGTTATCTTCATCATATTTTCCAGCTATCACAGAAAGTACTTCTGTACCATGTGAATGGTCTTCATAAACAGCTGTTTCATGATCTACAAAGTCATATGTTCCTAGTATCTGATTATTCGTAAATAAATGAGCAAAACCCTCTCTTATATCTACATTATGAAAGCCTGCATCTATGACTGCTATGGTCATATTATCACCTTGATAGCCTAATGTATCCATATAATAAGCATTGAGCATGTTTAATTGCGTTAGGTCTGAGCTATTAGTGGCGGTATTGGCTGTGCTCTCAGTGCTAAATTTTGTTCTTGCCTTACTAGCCGACTTCAAGTTTAGCCCTCCTCCATAGTTTGAGAGTATAGCCACGCTATCTACAAATGACAAACTTTCGACACTATCTTTCACTAATGTAGTATCTGCAAAAATAAGGGCAGCATTAAACCATCTGGAAGTATTTTTTACCTCTACCGTTCTTAGGCGTAAGCTATCTGTATATACGGGATCTACAGGGAGGTCAAGAGAAGTAAGAGGATAGCCTTGTTTTCCTCTTCTATCTATTGACTTTTGTGTCAAAAAAGCAGTAGGATCATCAAGTGAAAAAGGTGTATTTGTTTTATCTGAAAAATAAACCAAATAGTAGTTTTTCGTTTGACTCAACATCAAGGGTGAACTACTGATAAATAATAGAAAAAAGAGTGTTATTCTATACATAGCTAATAAAATTATACAAGAGTAAAGTCAAAAACACGTATCTACAAACTATCTATATATCCAGAACCAATGAGTTTTTGAGATAAAGTGTATGAGGATGCAAATGTCAAAACAGATTCTGAAATGTCGTATAGTGATGTATGAACACTACGCTCTATTAAGCCTATATCTTCGGCATATATTTCATTCGCTAGACTAGTATCTATAAGTGTACGTTTTTCCATCTGCATGATATTGAGTGTGTGATCAAAATACAGACTATCATGCAAACTGTAAGGAGAATCTAGAGAGGTAATGGTATAAAATTGCTGACTATTATTATTTTGAGCATTACCATCCCATTGTAAATTAACTGCTGGTGGAAATTGAAGACGTACAAACCGTTTATTATTTTCTACATTGACAAAATACAACTCTGTAATGAGGGATTTCCATATGGTGTCTGGTAAATCTTTATACTCCGCATCTAATGAGGCTTTGTAGAAACGTTGGATCACATACTCATACCCCCCAGTAATTTCTTCTTGTTCTGAGACTACTTCTTTGAGGTAGTAAACAGTATCATGAGCAGTAAAAAAACTGGAATCTTCAATAGAGATTTCGTACTCACGGAAGAACCCTACCTCCAAGGGATTATATTCGTAACGCCCGTTTGGTGTGCCTGTATCGTCTGTTTCATTACATGAAAAAAAAATAGACATCAGTATAGTAAGCGTACTTATGTATAGGAATGTTTTTGTATTCAAACTAGTATAAATCAGTGTTAATATTGAATGATAGAAGGATTTGTAAAACTATCTTTTGTACTTATTCAGCGTTACACAACATTTTAGTTACACAAAGCCTTTTATAAATTTAAGCATATTTCATGCTACTTTAAAAAAAAATATTTTTTTATTTGTTCCCTCCCCTCCAAACATACGTAACTGTTTGATAAACTACGTATTATGTTTCACTTTTCATATTGACTGTTACCTATGACGTGTTTTTGTAACTTTCTTATAATCTGTGTGTTTCATTGAATTTAGAAAGCACTAGGGCTGTAGCGTAACAAAAATAGACCTTAGTCTGTTTTTAGCTAAGAGCCAGCAAGTGGGGAGCAACAAATCACAAATGACAAACTTTTGATTTTTGTAATTTGCTATTTGTATTTTCGTCATTTTGCCTTTTTGTTTTTTTGTTTTTGAAAAAACGGGAAACTCGTAAGTACTCACAATATAAGTAGTCGTTCAAAAACACTTATTAACTTAAAGTGTAGGATATTTTTTCAAAAACTTTCTTTTTCATAAAAAATAAAATTAGGTTTGCCACAAATTTTATTGTGAGGTGATTTAAACTTTTTTGTTTGGAGCAAAAGACCTATGTTTTTCGCTTAATTGAAGAAGGCTAACTTTTCTTTGTATAGCAATAGCTGCAAAATTAAAATGAGGCGAAAAGCAAGAGAAAAGCTTATGCTACATTCAATCATTACAAGTTTAACCCTCTTCTATATTCAAATAAGTAGGCAGACAAAAATAATTGTAAGTAAAAAACGAGTGATTTTGGTTTAGATCAAGGCAGAAATCAAAGCTTTAGCAAGCTAAAGCACGCATTTCTAAAAATGAGACAACGTAAAACAGCCGTCTTTTATCATACGTGTTTTTGAAAAACTACAGACTACTCTACCTTTCTCTATTGATAATAGCTGTCAATAGAAAAAGGGTAAAGTTCAAAACAAAGAGTGGTAGTAACTAATTTAAAAAATATGGCAGGCGAAATTACATTTAGCATGATTAAACCGGGTGCTGTGAGAGACAGAAACGCGGGAGCAATTTTAGCAATGATCGAAAAAGCAGGTTTTGACATTGTATCTTTGAAAAAAACAGCTTTGACTAAGGAAAGAGCAGAAGCGTTCTATGCAGTACATAGCGAAAGACCTTTTTTCAATGACTTGGTAAGTTATATGACTTCTGGTCCTATCTATGCATTAGTATTAAAAAAGGAAAATGCAGTTACTGACTTTAGAACCTTGATTGGAGCAACTAATCCTGCTGACGCAGCAGAAGGAACTGTACGTAAATTGTTTGCAAACTCTATGGAGGACAATGCTGTACATGGTTCTGACTCTGACGAAAATGCACAAATAGAGGCTTCTTTCTTTTTTGCTGAAGTAGAAAGATTCTAAGTAAGTAATATAAGTAAGAGCATGTTTTCTATTAAAACATACTCTTACTTATAAGATGCTTTGAAAAAGCATCTTATAATATTAATTCAAACTCTCCTTCTGCATATTGCTCACCATTAATCATAATGGCCAATTGGTGCATACCTGCATAATGCTTTCGGGTGGTAAAGTCCTGAAAGGCATGTTTTTTCTGAATAATAACTTGTTCTCCCCCTTTAAGTTCTATTTCTTTTAGCTTGAATACTTTAGGCGATGTTTTTCCGTTGGCCTTAAGATAATATAATCTATAATCTACTACCAGCTTTTGTGCAGTCTCTTTTTCTGATGATAGGAGAAAAGAAAAGTGCTGATCCTCACCTAATTTGATCTTTGCTTTTGCTATCGAAAAGTCTTTAATATTTACGTTGAGTTGTTGTTCATAACCTAGAAAACTAAAAGTCTGTGGATGTCCTTGTTTGACAAGGGTACGTAAGGCTCTTTTGGTGATCCATGCGGTGTGCTTATTACTTTGATCCCATTGGCCCAGCAGTCCCAGCACCCA
>WTJX01000495.1 GCA_011524675.1 Cytophagales bacterium | reverse complement strand
ATGAGAATGGGTGAAGGTTTAGATTTTAAGACTTTGAGACAGAAGACTTATTGACTTATAGACATAGAGACGTAAGGACATAAAGACGTAAGGACATAAAGACGTAAGGACATAAAGACGTATGTTAAACGCGTTTTCGCAAATGTTGTTTCTCATTGCAGCTCTGTTTTCCCTCAAAAATCAATTTATCCCTCTCATATTTGGGCAAATCAAAATTCACCTCAAGCGATATCTTTACAGCTCACATGTAAGTGCTTTTACCTTTAGCAGTTATGTTTCCTTGGGGATATTTTTCTTTACACAATCAAAACTTTATACACATGATAGCATACCCAATATTTCATTTACGAAAAACGATTGTCTTTCTCCTCTTGGCATTATCTACTATGGTCTTTGCAGAAAAGGATCAACGCCCCAACATTGTCATCATCCTTACAGACGATCAAGGCTATGGGGATTTGGGGTGCTTCGGTTCGGAAACGGTGAAGACCCCTCGCATAGATAAGATGGCAAAAGAAGGGGCTATTTTATCTAGCTTTTATGTGCCAGCCCCCGTATGTACTCCTTCGAGAGCAGGACTCATGACAGGGTGCTATGCACAACGAGTAAACATGAATGGTATCCTTATCTCTGGTAGCAGGAGAGGTTTACACCCTGATGAAGTTACTATTGCAGAGGTGGCTAAGTCTGCGGGCTACCATACGGCTATGTTTGGCAAATGGCACTTGGGAGACCAACCTCAGTTCTTGCCTACTAGACAAGGGTTTGATGAGTTTTTTGGTTTGCCTTATAGTCATGACATTCACCCTTTCAACCCTTGGTTAAAAAAATACCCCAACAAACAATTTGCTCCTTTACCTCTCTTAGAGGGAGAAAAAGTGATCGAAACAGATCCAGATGCAGACTATTTGACTAAAAGAATTACCGAGAAAGCCGTTGATTTTATCAAAAGAAAAAAAGATAGTCCTTTTTTGTTGTATGTAGCACACCCTATACCTCACAGACCTTTGCATATGTCTCCTGCCTTTATGAAAAAAGTGCCTAAAGAGTTGAGAGAAAAAATAAAAAAGTATGAAGATAGTCCAGAGAAGATAGACTATGAAACAAGAGATGAGATTTACCCTTATGCCATGAGTGAAATAGATTGGTCTGTGGGTAAGATATTGAAAGAACTCAAGAAACAAGGTATAGACGAAAATACCTTGGTGCTCTACACTAGTGATAACGGTCCCGATGGTCCAGTGAACAGCTCCGCAGGACCTCTAAGAGGAAATAAAAACTCTACTTTCGAAGGTGGTATGAGAGAACCTACAGTGGTGCGTTGGCCAGCAAAAATAAAAGCAGGGCAAGATATCAAAGAAGTGATGACTACCATGGATATATTGCCTACTTTGGCGCATTTGCTTGACTATCATATGCCTGATGATAGGGTGATTGATGGTAAAAACATCTTGCCTACTTTGACAGAAAATGCACCGTCGCCATATGACTACTTTTTTTATAGTAAAAGAGGGATCGTAGAAGCGGTGAGAGATGCAGAGTGGAAGCTACATGTAAATATAAAGGAAGGTAAGCCTACGGCTTTGTATAATTTGAAGAAAGATATTGGTGAAACGAAAGATGTGATGAGCCAACATCCAGACATAGCAGCTAAACTCTTGGAGGCGTGTGAAAATTTTACCAAAGAATTAAATGTAACAAAAAGAAAGCCTGGCATGGTAGACCCACAAGAAGCAAAAGCTTTGACTATTTTAAAAACAGAATAGAGTCAAGAGATAAGACAACAAAACCATAGTCTATAGACCATAGACTATGGTCTAGATAGAAAATTAACCGTTTTAACAATGCGTTGTAACGCACGTTGTTTCTCGTTTACGCCTTATTTTTCTTTTTATATTAGGTCATCTATTCAATATTTGAGTAAATCAAAAAAACGATACAGATGACAAAATTCAGCATTTACTTATCACAAAAAACATTCATTCTATTCACCTTTCTATTATCCAGTTTGTGCTTCGCCCAAAAAGAGCAACTGCCCAATATAGTCATTATCCTTACAGACGATCAAGGCTATGGTGACTTGGGGTGTTTTGGTTCTGAGGATGTAAAAACACCTTATATAGACCAGATGGCAAAAGAAGGTGCTATCTTATCTAGTTTTTATGTACCCGCACCTGTATGTACTCCTTCGAGAGCAGGGCTCATGACAGGATGCTACGCCCAACGTGTAAATATGAATGGTATTCTTATCTCTGGTAGTAGGAGGGGGTTAAACCC
>WTJX01000521.1 GCA_011524675.1 Cytophagales bacterium | reverse complement strand
TTTTTTGAAATCGCCTGCAAATTTACAACCCGATAACAAGAAAAACCAATATTGTACGCCAACTAATCCTACACCTATTAATAAATGTACAGGTTGCAAAGCCGCAGGGATAGCAAAATATGCCATTACAGCCCCTATACCTACTTCTAGTAGGATAAAACCCAACATCAAAAAATAAGCAAAAGGTTGATAAATATTTTTTTTCAGTAGCCAAAGTATCAACAATTGAAGCAAAAGTATCACAATAGAAAACGAACGATGCGTAAAGAACAGCGCATTCAGTTGCTCTATCCATCCCTCTCTATGCTGATAGTCAAATGACTTAGCAATAATATCTATCTGCTCCCTCACATTCGTCCCCATGATGACTTGTACTAGCAACAAAAACACAGAAACTAACAATAATAGTCTAAGTCTCTTTTGTGAAGAACTAACTACATTAGTATCACGATGATAACCTTTACTTATAAAGTATAGATAAATCAATAACATACCTATAAGCATCGCTATAAACATATGAAAACTTATCAGCCCAGGAAAGAGATTCGTAGCAACCACCAAAGAGCCTAACCATCCTTGAAAACCTACTAAGACGAACGTAAACAAACTGAGCCAAAAAACCTTAGGCTGTGTTTTTCTAAATTTAAAAGAGGCCACAAGGCAAAAGAAAATAAAAAAACCTACCAACACACCTACTAAACGATTGATATATTCTACCCACGTCTTAGTACTATTGAATAGCTCAACACCTTCTGCTTCGTGTGTACTATATTCTTCTATCAATCTTGCTTTCTCTTTCATACCTAGGGCAGAAAGTACTTTGGCAAAACGTACAGACTTTGCCACTCTTTTAGTTCGCAAAATCTCTTGATAGTTATCTGGCAACTGCTCCGCAGAAGTAGGTGGTACCCAACGATCAAAACATTTAGGCCAATCGGGACAGCCCATACCAGCCCCCACACTCCTCACAAATGCACCTACAAATACTAAGAAATAAACTAATAAAAGCGTAATAAATACTAAACGTGAAAACATAAGTAATTCATTGTATTGCTAGAAAGCTTTGTATCGTAAAGGCATAAAAAAACCAGCCTAAGGCTGGTTTATATACATTAAGATTTAGTTTCTATAATGATTTCTTCATCTTCTTCTATTTCCTTTTTCTCTTCTTCTGTCAAAGGAATATGTTGAGGAATAAAGTCTTCATCTGCACCTGGCTTACTATAATCATAAGGCCATCTGTGTACTTCTGGTATAGCACCTTCCCAGTTACCGTGACCAGGGAATCTAGGAGTAGTCCACTCTAAAGTGTTAGAGTTCCAAGGGTTTAGAGGGGCTAATTTACCTTTGAAAATACTATAGAAGAAATTAAATGCAAAAATCAACTGAGCAGAGAAAGTAATAATAGCTGCTATACTAATAAAAGTATTGACATCGGTCATAATACTAAACGCATCAAAAGAGGTAAATGTATAATATCTTCTAGGGAAACCTGCTAGTCCTAAATAATGCATAGGGAAAAAGACCATATACACCCCAACAAAAGTCATCCAGAAGTGAATCGCTCCGAGGTTTTTATCCATCATACGTCCAAACATTTTTGGGAACCAATGATAAATACCCGCCATCATACCGAAGAATGCAGACGCACCCATTACTAAGTGAAAGTGAGCTACAACAAAGTAAGTATCATGCAACTGAACATCTATAGCCGAGTTACCTAAAGCAATACCTGTAACACCACCCGATATAAATAGAGATACAAGACCTATAGAAAATAACATCGCAGGGGTAAAGACTAAGTTACCTTTCCACATCGTGGTGATGTAGTTAAATGCTTTGATAGCTGAAGGTATAGCAATAACCAAGGTCAAGAACATAAATACAGATCCTAAGAAAGGGTTCATACCCGATACGAACATGTGATGTGCCCATACAATGAAAGATAAGAAACCTATACCTAAGATAGAACCAATCATAGCTTTATAACCGAAGATAGGCTTTCTTGAATTTGTAGCTATAATTTCTGAAGTGATACCTAAAGCAGGTAAGATAATGATATATACCTCAGGGTGTCCCAAGAACCAGAACAAATGCTCATACAACACTGGGCTACCACCTACATTTGATAAAGGCTCACCATTGATGAATATTTCTGACAAATAGAAACTAGTTCCAAAACTTCTATCAAATATCAATAACAATACAGCTGAAACTAAAACGGGGAAAGATAATAAACCTAAGATAGCCGTTACAAAGAATGCCCAAATAGTTAAAGGCATCTTAGTGAAAGACATTCCTTTAGTTCTAAGGTTGATTACTGTTGAAATATAATTAATACCTCCGATCAATGAAGAAACAACAAACAATGTCATAGATACTAACCATAATGTTACCCCTGTACCAGAACTAGGTATTTCTTCAGCTAGTGCACTCAAAGGTGGATACATTACCCAACCGCCACCAGCAGGTCCAGTAGAAACAAATAATGACCAAAACATTACTACACTAGAAGCAAAGAAGAACCAGTAAGAAAGCATGTTCATAAAGCCAGAAGCCATATCTCTTGCTCCTATTTGAAGAGGGATGAGAAAGTTACTAAATGTACCACTCAAACCAGCAGTCAATACAAAGAAGACCATGATTGTACCATGCATAGTAACCAAGGCGAGATAAAATTGTGTATCTAGCTTTCCTTCGTCAGTAATCCATTGTCCTAATAACGGCTTTAACCAACTCAAATCAGCATCAGGAAAACCTAATTGCAATCTGAATATAATAGAAAATAAACCACCAATAAATGCCCAAAGAATACCCGTGATCAAAAATTGCTTTGCAATCATTTTATGATCGGTACTAAAAATATACTTTGTGATAAAACTCTGTTCGTGGTGTTCGTCGTGTGCGTGATCTGACATAACTTAAAGTTTTAAATGTTTATAATGTTATTACAAAGAAGCTACTTTGTTTGTTTTGCCATTACCCATAGGTAAGCTTAATTTTTCTAATTCTTCTTTTGACTTATAAGGTTCTAAAACCTTTCTAAGTGAAATGAGATCATCTTTATCTGTTAATTTTGAAGCTGCATAAGAAGGATTATTCACTACCCAAGGCTTTTGTGAAGCATACCACTCGTCGTATTCGTCTTGTTCCAATACAGTAACTACACGTCTCATATTGAAGTGAGCATTACCACATATCTCCGTACAAGCCAATTCATATTCAAAATCAGGATTGTTAAGTTTCTTTCTCATCTCATAAGTAGAGATAGTAGGTTTGAACCAAAAAGAAGTAGGCATACCTGGTACAGCATCCATTTTCACTCTAAAGTGTGGTAAGAATACACTGTGCAATACATCTTTCGCTCTTATTTTTAACATGACATCTGCTCCCTTAGGAATCACAATCTCTTGTGTAGTAAAGTCATCCAAAGAAGATCTATCCGTAAAATCAGTACCAAAAATATTAGTACCATCAATTTTTCTATAGTTGTGCTTTCCAAGTTTAAAATCTTGACCTGGATATCTGAAGTTCCATTGAAAACGCTCTGCTAATACTTCTAATACTACTGTATGTTCTGACTTATTTTCTCCCTCTGGCTCAGACATCATATCCCACCAAACAGAGTTTCCTTTCAATACCAAGAAAGTCAATACAATAGCAGGGATAACCGTCCATATTACTTCTAACTTAGTGTCGTGAGCAAAAAACTTAACCTTTCTCTTTTTATCATACTTATAGATGTAAGGAAAAATTAATAATAGCGCATTGGTTAAAATAAATACAGCTGTGATAACATAAAGCGTAACATTGGTTAAATCATCTGTACGCTTACCATGGACAGAAGCCGCTTCAGGTAACTGATAATCTAAACTGAATGTAGCCCAGAAAAACAAACCTAGACCTACTACAAGGAAAACAGGGAATAAAATAGCATTGACCTTATTGTAAGAAGAATCTTTCTTATTGTCTGACCCTGTAAGGACAGACAAAAGAGATTGTACTCTGAATAACAGGGCAAATATTACACCTATTAAAACTGCTGATAAAACTACTAATAAACTAGACATAGTAACTAATTATAATTTTAAGTGTGGTGATTGATACTTTCTTCTAACATAGGGTGATTTTTAGCTATCATAGGAGCTTTGGACAAGCCTTTCATAATCGCCATGATAAACACACCTAAGAACATTAAGAAAATACCTAACTCAACAAAAAGAGACCCTAAGTTTAAACCTCCGTGCTCTTGGATAACACCTGGATACATCATTAAATAAAAATCTAACCAATGTCCTATCATGATACCGCAAGCAGCAACTTTGATAAGAATAGATTGTCTTTTTGCGTTTCTTGTCATTAAAAACAAGAAAGGGAAGAAAAAGTTGATTAAAAGATTCAAGAAAAATATAGGTGCATATCTTCCTTCGTTGTACAACAATCTATCTGCAAACCATACAATCTCCTCTGGTATGTTAGCATACCAATATAAAATGAATTGAGAGAACCAGATGTATGTCCAAAAAATACTAAAAGCAAACATCAACTTACCTAAATCATGTAAATGCTCTGAATTAACTAATTTCAAATAACCGGCCTCTTTTAACTTCACTACTGTGAAAGCTACCGCACTGATACCTGTTACCATCATACTCGCAAACACATACCATCCAAACATAGTTGAGAACCAGTGAGTATCAATTGACAATATCCAATCCCAAGCAGACATAGAAGATGATACAGCAAAGAAAACTAAGAAACCTGCTGAATATCTCAACATCTTTTTGTAGTAAGCATCACCACCATTTAAATCTTCTTGAAGAGATAATTTTCTTATTTTGAAAAAGATAAATATCCAACCTCCAAAGAAAACAAGCAATCTGAGGTAGAAGAAAAGAGGGAATGAACCATTGTGTAGTGGAGCAAAGAAATAAACACCTTTACCATCAATGATAGGATCGTACTCAGGTGAATTCACATCATATAGATCGTGGTGTAACCAATGGAATATATCATGACCAGCAAATACGAAAACAACTAAAGTAACTACAGCTGCAACAGGTAAATAATAACCGAAAGATTCCAGTACCCTAATAAAAGATACATACCAACCTCCCCAGAAAGCTCTCATGACACACAATAAGAATACTCCTATGATAGAGATTCCAAAAAAGAAAATGTTATTGTGCCATAATGATACTTTAATTCTCTTCCAAAAAGAAAACTCGTGTCCGTCTGCATGACCAGCATTGTCGTGGTGAATTTCTCCATGAGCATCAGCCTCAGCTGGATGATGATCGTGATGAGCAACATCATGTGTACTTTCTTCTGTAGCATGCACGTCATGATGAGCATCATGAGGGGCACTCGCAGGATCAAAAACACTCCACTTTTGTGAAAGACCTAAAATCCCGAACAAAAGAAGGAATAAACCTACTGCAACAAAAATAATTACTTTCTTCTTGGCAGTATCTGTGATTTCAAAGCTTAGTTTTTCTTTTTCAAGCATCTTTATAGTATTAAAAGATAAACGTTAATATGTTATTGTTTTTGTAGGTGTTGAACGTAAGTAACGATTTTCCATCTTTGTTCTGGGCTTACTTGTGATCCATGAGCGCCCATTCTTCCTTTACCGTAAGTAATGACGTGGTAAATATGTCCCGCAGAAAGTCCTTTGATAGCGTCAGCTTGATATACTGGCACACCGCCATATACCTCAGCAACTTTACCATCACCAGCACCACCTTTACCATGACAATGGCTACAAATTCTTGTATAAACCTGCTTACAGTCATTCAATACAGCCTTACTCTCTTTGGTTAACTCTAGTGAAGTGGTAGAATCTTTTTCATTGATTACTGTTTCATAAGTAAGCGAGATAGGATTTTTTAACTCTACAGCTGCTAAGGCTCTTGAATCATCACCTGCTTCATAGTTTTTGGCTTGTAAACTAATGTCTAAATAATCTCTATTTTCAACACGCTTTACAGTACCCTCTACAGGAGTAAGCACGTTAGTACCTACCTTTTTGTAATGAGGTGCTGAGTTATAAAACTCACCGTATCCTTCTTTAGTATAACCAGACCACTCACCAGAAGCTAACCAACCAGCCGTATCAATGATTTGAGTCAAAGGCTCATAAGGCTCTGAGTGATACATAGCAGGAGCGTACTCCTTGGTTCGTACGATGTTAGCCCCAGGACCGTCTGCCTTTTGATTATAATCGTAACAAGATGGCAACGCTACCATCGCGATTAATAATAGAAAAAATAATTTATTAGTCTTCATTTGCTTTAACATTAGCGCTCTAAAATCTAATTCAAATTTTAGTCTTCAAATTCCTTAGTATTTACTTCTGAAGCTCCTGCTTCTTTCAAAATGGTTTCTATCTCATCAGATGACAAACTGTTGTTAGCCAAATCTATTGCCACGATATGCTTATCGTCTGTACTTCTTTTGTCAAAAACTCTTATCTTCTTATGTGGTTTCAAATCAGACTTCACAAAGAAAGTCGCCACCATCCCCAAGGCACCTAAAAGAATAGAGAATTCAAAAGTTACAGGTACAAAGTCTGGAAAAGCTGCGAAAGGCTTACCACCTATAATCATAGGCCAGTCTTTGGTCATGGCAAACATCTGAAAACTCAACGCCAAAGTAGTACCTGTAATAGCAAACAAAAAGGCTGCGATAGGTAACTTAGATCTCTTATACCCCAATACATCTTCTAAGCCGTGTACTGGAAAGGGGGTGTAAGCTTCATATACTTTCACCTCTTTTTCTATGACTTGCTTCAATCCCTTCATAAGGACTTGCTCGTCATCAAAAACACCTACTAAATATTTTTTTCCTAGTTCCATGTGTTACTTTTTTTCTGATGATGATCTGATAATACTTTTTACTTCCGCCATGTTAATGATTGGGAAGAATTTAGCGAAAGCGAAAAATAGCGTAAAGAATAATCCAAACGTGAACAAATATACTCCTACATCTATTCTTGAAGGCTCAAAGTAAGACCAACTAGATGGTAAGAAATCTCTGTGAAGTGAAGTAACGATGATTACAAAACGCTCAAACCACATTCCTATGTTTACAACGATAGATAAAATGAAAGTTGCTGTAATGCTAGTTCTGATTTTCTTGAACCAAAACAACTGAGGAGAAACAACATTACACGTCATCATAGACCAATATGCCCACCAGTAAGGCCCTGTAGCTCTGTTAATAAAAGCATATTGCTCATACTCAACACCTGACCACCATGCCATAAAGAACTCTGTGATGTATGCGATACCTACAATAGAACCTGTAACGATAATTACCTTGTTCATAGACTCTATGTGGTTCATAGTGATGTAGTCTTCTAGTTTTAAGATTTTTCTAGCAACTAACATCAAAGTCAATACCATGGCAAAACCTGAGAAGATAGCTCCCGCTACGAAGTAAGGAGGGAATATGGTTGTATGCCAACCTGGTATTACAGATGTAGCAAAGTCAAAACTTACAATGGTATGTACTGAAAGTACCAACGGTGTAGCCATACCAGCCAATACTAAAC
>WTJX01000624.1 GCA_011524675.1 Cytophagales bacterium | reverse complement strand
CTTTGTACTCAATACTAGCTACTCAAAAGAGCTAGATTTTATTCCAAGAAAGTGGTAAAGAAGGTTAGAGAAGGGGTGGTGGTGATTAGTGTTGGAGTTGAGTTATGGGTTGTATTTTATATGATTTGTACTTACAACTTAGTACTGAATAACTTATTCTAACTAGACCCGACAGATTTAGAAAACCTATCAGATCTTTAATCAAGTTTGTTAGTTTTTTTGAAATTAAACTTAAGAAAGTAGAACTCAATACTAGATACATCAAAAGCAAATGTCTTATAGCTCACAGCACGGAGCTAAAAGTAAAATCAATTTGAAGCTTGCATCGTCCACCTTATCTCTGCATTTTTTGGACTTTTGATCGTAATTTCTACCAAGTCTTGCGCTAATTCTTGATAAGTTACCATACCATCGCTTACCTTACAATCCTTGATCTTACTACCATTCATGGCTACAATTATTTTGTAAGGATCATCGGCAACTACTTTGGAAACACCCGAAAGACTTTTTTTCTTTCTTGGATTCAAGAGGCTTTTGATTAGTGTTTTTTTACTTAAAAAATTAATAAAGAGCTTAGCTCTTTATAAAATGGTGTATGTTTTTTTCTTAAGCAGTTGTAATAGCATGCAATAATGGCATGTTTTACACAAACGCAAGAAAGTATTTTTTTTATCAATAGTTTACGAAAATGAGCTTGAAAACCAATTAATAATGTGTTTTTAACACGTTATTAACGTGTTTTACTGAATACTTACGATTAAATTAATGAAAAAACGAAGGAAGGTAGTGATTCAAGGTTAACGATTTGTGTTAAATAAACTTAGTATTTAGTACTCATGACTTTGTACTCAATACTAATGACTAGTTAGCTACTTTAAAAAGCTATTCCTCAAAACCATAACTATTGATCCATTGGTTATGAGTAAAATAGTTCCATGTAACCTTAGCAAGGTCTGTATCTTTATTTATGAGTATTTTTCTTTTTCTGCCATTCAAAGACACTCTCACATTAGCATATATTTCTATTTCTTCATTAGGGTACTTAGCTTTTATTCTTTGAACATAAGCATAGAGTACATCGGGCAGTTTGTATAGTAGTCTTTTTTGTTTTGTAGAGAGATCATCCATCTTTACTCTTTCTGACTTACCGTTTTCTCTCTTGACAGTGATATAACAGCTTCCTCCTTTGTTTCTGAGCATCATACGCCATGAGCAACGATGTCCCTCTTCGGTATAGAAGACATTGCCTTCTATGAAACGATGACGCAAAGGCATAAGGATATGAAAAATCATAATAGCAATAAAAGCTACATAGCTCAATACCATCTTAGGCGTATGTGTGTGCTTAAGCACTTTAGCCTTTCCTATCATACGCTCTAACCATTCATCCGAAGCAAAAAACAATAAAATAGAAAGGGACATATACGGAAACACACCTACTTGATAGACCACAGAGTTGTACAAATGAAAAATAAAAGAAAAAAAGATGGCAAGCTTACGTGTTTTTTTCCAAATCAAGGCGGGTATTACAAGACCATCGTACAAAATAGCCGTATAAGAGACTAATAAAAGGTACCAGTCCTTGGTAGTAAAGGTATTGAAAAAAGAGTTAGTCATTAAGAACTTGTTTTGCATTGATCCTTTAATAAACCTGCCACTAAGCCAATCTGGATATATTTTATTGATGGAAGCATAGAAATAAACCACAGCAAACATGGCTACAAAGAAGTAATTGAGGTAAAACGGTAAGTGCCCTGTTTCTTTGACCCGCCCCTGCTTTACATCCAAGGAGAAGCGGGCATTCATCGGTATAAAAACAGAACACCAGCATAGCAAAAACATGAGGTAATAATGGTTGTTGTAGCTAGATTTTTGACCTAGATAAGTAATAGACCACAGAATGGCATAGGTCAACATCGCCAAACGATACCTATAACCAAAGGCTATGGCAAGCCCACTAATGCCTAGCCCTACAAAGACTGCATACATGGGGATACCATGAAAAATATCTAACCATTCAAAACCAAAAAATTGAAAGTTGAATTGGGTTTTTATATAGACCATGTGCACCCAACCCGTCATGATAGCTCCAAAGCCTTCTGCGGCCAACAAAAAACCAAAGACCATCCTAAAGACTGTAAGTGAAGCATTGTTTACAGGCTTATTGCATAAGGTATATAGCTTTTTCATTTTGTATAGAATATTTTAGACAAAAATAATTATTTCTACTTTACGAAGTTAGGGCGTTTCCCTTCGGGTCGGGCTATCCGCTGTATCT
>WTJX01000034.1 GCA_011524675.1 Cytophagales bacterium | reverse complement strand
GCATTCTTTATTCTTCTTTGTGGGACGAGTCATCTCATAAGCGCGAAAAAAAATAATGACAAACAGCCTAACATTCTTTTCATTTTTTCTGATGACTGGGGCTGGGGAGATTTAGGTGTACACGGACATCCTTACATCAAAACTCCAAACCTAGACAGGTTGGCAAAAGAAGGTACAGACTTCCAACGCTTTACGGTAGCCAGTGGTGTATGCTCACCAAGTAGAACCGCAGTAATGACAGGACAGTTTCCTGCAAGACACAATGTAGATGGTCACTTTGCATGGGTGCCACAAAACGAAAAAAGAAATATGCCTGACTGGGTAGATCCAAAAACAACGCTTTTACCTCGATTACTACAAAAAGCGGGCTATGCTACTGCTCACTTTGGCAAATGGCATATCTCTAACAATATGATTCCTGACTCTCCTTCTCCTATGGAATATGGCTATGACGAATATGGAGCTTTCAACTGCTCAGGAGAGCAAATGCCAGTACACCAAGATGCTGATAGAGCCATTGCCTTCATTGAGAAAAGCCACAGCAAAGGAAAGCCCTTCTTCATCAATCTATGGGTACATGAGCCACACACTCCTTTTCATGTAGTACCAAAGTATCAACAAAAATACCCTCAATTCGATGCTGAAAGCTCAGATAATATCTACGCTTCTGTATTGACACATGCAGATGAAAGAATAGGAGAAGTATTAAATGCTTTAGACAGACTTGGTTTAACAGAAAATACGTTAGTAATCTTCAGCTCAGACAATGGTCCTGCTGGATCGGGAGAGCCAAACCAAGAATTCAAAGTAATTTATGATTCTGCTACAGGGCTAGGCTATGATTCTAAGGCTGCAAGAGGCACTACTGGCGGGAGAAAAGGAAGAAAAGCATCTATCTATGAAGGAGGAATATGTGTCCCATTCATTGCTAGATGGCCAAAGAAAATAAAGGCTAACGCCATTGATAATACCTCTTTGATTTCTGCTGTTGACCTCTTACCAACTTTTTGTGAAATTGCTGGTGCAAAGCTACCTTCTTCTTACACACCTGATGGTTTAAGCCAAGTAGAAACATTAAAAGGAAAAGCTTACCCTGTAAGAGAAAAACCACTTTTCTGGAAAATAAAAACTAAATATGCCAAAGGGCAATTCCAATACGCTATCGTATATCAAAACTGGAAATTATTAATCTCTGAGGATAGAAGCATTGTAGAGTTATACGATGTGGTAGCAGACCCTTATGAAAAAAACAACTTGAAGGATAGTAAGAAGGAAAAAGCAGACGAATTGATTGCTAAAATAGATGCTTGGATGGCTACATTACCAGAAAAACCAAGTCCAAAATTATTCTCTAAACTTCGTGAAGAGGATAATTAATGTGTTAAGATTAAGGATTAGAGATTAAAGATTAAGGAGGGCGGGAAGCGTTAAGAAAATAGACATTAGTCAGTTTTAAGAGACGAACCCGTATGCGTGAAGAGATTAAAGAGGGTTGAGGTTCTAAAATTAAGACATAAGAATCTAACCTCTTTCGTCTTATGCCTATCTTTGATAATGGTTGCACTATGACAACACTCTTGTAGCAGGCTTTGCATAACTTAGGTTTTACAAAGCCTGCTTATACTAATATACTCCTGTATAGTTTGATGGTGTAATCGCTCTTAGCTCTTCCTTGACACTATCAGAAACATCTAAACCTTCAATAAAAGCCTGTATCGCTTCTTTGTCTATTCTTTCACCTGTTCTTGTCAACGCTTTTAAGCTCTCATAAGGATTTGGATAAGCCTCTCTTCTAAGGATAGTTTGTATTGCCTCTGCTGCTACAGCCCAATTTTCTTCCAAGTCTTTAGCTAAGGCTTTTTCATTCAAGCTAATTTTGTTTAGTCCTTTGGATAGCGACTGAAAACCTATAAGACAATGCCCTAAAGCAGTACCTATATTACGGAGTACCGTAGAGTCTGTCAAATCTCTTTGAAGACGTGAGATAGGAAGCTTTGCTGATAAAAACTCAAATAACGCATTGGCAATACCAAAGTTCCCTTCTGCATTTTCAAAGTCTATCGGGTTTACTTTGTGCGGCATAGCCGAAGAACCTATTTCGTCTTTCTTTACTTTCTGAGTAAAATACTCTATAGAGATATAATGCCAAAAGTCTCGACAAAGATCAATAAGAATAGTATTGATTCTCTTCAAGGCATCAAAATGAGCCCCCATATTGTCATAATGCTCTATCTGAGTAGTGAACTGCGAACGGCTCAATTGTAATATTTCTTCTACAAAC
>WTJX01000358.1 GCA_011524675.1 Cytophagales bacterium | reverse complement strand
TTTGCAAAACCATTTTTTGCACTTATTCGGCGTTATACAAAAATTTAAAATCCTCTTTTACAATTAGTAAGCTGCGGCTTTAAAATTTTGAAGACCTTGACTAAACACAGAATATTAGTTATGCAAAGTCTTCTAATACATGATTAATCTAAAATCCTTAAATCTTTATTTCTAACATAACCTTTTTATCTTTAGCTTTGTTTATGTCTTGAATGTGAAAATATGTTCTATGCCTTAGTACATTAAGTAATCATCCAAAAATACTTATCTTAGATAACAAAAAGGACTGGACTGAGTAGAACGGACACATATTTTTTCACATTCAAATTAAGTCGTTTTGGTAAAACTCTATTATGAAACCTTTTTTTAGAACTGCAATTTTTATTTTACTCTTTTTGGTTTTACTCGCCACTTTAGTATTTATCTACAAACGATCGCAGAAAAAACCTGTCATTTATGAAACGCATACAATAAGTAAAAGTGATATCGTGCGTAAGGTGGTTGCTACGGGGAGTGTGGTACCAGAAAAACAAATAGAGATTACGCCTAAGATATCGGGGGTAATAGAGAGCATCAATGTAGAAGCAGGCGATATGGTCTCTAAGGGCGATATATTGGCTAGAATAGCTATCGTACCCAATATGATAAATCAAAATGCTGCTGAAAGTAGAGTAAGGCAGGCAGAGATAAACCTAGACGATTCGCAAAGAGAGTACGAGAGAAACAAAAAACTGGTAGAAAACGATGTGATCTCTGAGGTGGAGTTTCAGCAGTTTAAGCTGAGGTACAATAGTGCTTTGGAAGAAGTACAAGCTGCCAAAGACAATCTGTTACTCATAAAGAAAGGGGTAACGCAAAAAACAAAAAGCCAAACGAATACGCTCATACGCTCTACCATTAACGGCATGGTGCTAGATGTTCCTATCAAAGAAGGTACTTCGGTCATTGAGTCTAACAACTTCAACAATGGAACGATTGTCGCTGAGATTGCGGATATGTCAAAAATGATTTTTGAAGGGGTGGTTGATGAATCTGAAGTAGATAAACTAAAACTAAATATGCCTATTCGCTTGACGGTAGGTGCTATAGAAAACAAAGAATTCAAAGCCAACATCACTTATATCTCTCCTAAAGGGTCTGAGGTAGATGGATCGATACAGTTTGATATCAAAGCTACGGTAGAGTTATTGGACGATGCCTTCATAAGAGCTGGCTATAGTGCCAATGCAAACATCATCATAGATGAGCGCAAAGATGTATGGGTAATTAATGAAGGACTGCTACAGTTTGATGAAAAAGGTGCTTTTGTAGAAGTGGAAATAGCAGAACAAGTATTTGAGAAGCGATATATAAAAACTGGGCTATCGGACGGCATTAATGCGGAGATACTCTCTGGCATTGACGAAAATGACAATATAAAGCAGTGGGACGTATCTACTACTTACGATGACAAAAAAGGAAAGTCAAAGGCAAGAAATGGAAGACCACATTAAGTAGGTGGGAATAAATAATTATATTTAACTATACATTCTGAATAGTATGATTCTGATGAGAAAACTATTTTTTTTACTTCTTTTATTTCCTTCTGTTTATTATTCTCAAGAAGTTATCAATTTGGAGAGGGCAATACAGTTGGCAGTAAGCAACAACTTTAATATTAAGATTGCTTCAAACAATATAGAGCGTGCTGAGAAACAACACCACAGAGGTAATGCGGGAATGTTACCTACTGTATCTAGCTCTGCGAATTTATTTAATAGGGGAATAGGTATTGTAGAGCGAACATCAAGACTAGGAGGAGTAGAAGTTATAAATCCTGCCACATCTCGTAGCTTTAGCTATGGCGTGGGGGTAGATCAGACATTATTTGATGGTTTTGCGATGTTTCAAACGTATGAGCGTTTGGAAGAACTGGTCGGCTTTCAAAGTTTGAAAAAGCAAGAAGAAGTAGAAAATGTAATCTCGCAGGTGATAACGTCTTATTACGATTTACTGCTGGCACAAAATGCTGTCAAAACACAAAAAGAAACCATCACCCTTTCTGCCGAAAGAGTGGCATTGGCTTCCAAAAGGGTGAAGCTAGGTTCTGCTACTCGTTTAGACTTACTCAATGCCAAAGTAGATTTGGCAAACGATAGTACTTCTTTGTTAGAAACGCAACGATCGCTACGTCAAAGTAAAGCCTATCTAGACTATTTATTATCACTACCTGTAGGACAAACACAAAAAAGCTATGTCGATACGGTCATACTAAATAAAGCTTTCTTATCGTCCCTAGAGC
>WTJX01000617.1 GCA_011524675.1 Cytophagales bacterium | reverse complement strand
AAGGGTTGATAGTGGTTGGTGCTAGGTAAACTTTGTATTCTGTACTCTAAAGGGCTGAACGTTAAAAAAACAGAATTGAGTCTATTTTTAGTATAGTAGATAAGAAGCTAGTTTATATTAAAGTTTGATTATTCGAGTTTTTACAAAAGTCTGCATTAAGTACAAAGTACGAAGCACAAAGCCTTTTATAAGTTGTTTTTCATTGGAATAAGTTATAATTTAAAGTATTTAGGTGATATCTGAAAGTTTTTGTTGTTGTGAAATGATACATTTGTTTATATCATTAAACCGTATATTTTATGTATTACACGCTTTCTAGATCAGTTTTTTTATGTTGTTTTATATTTTGCATTACGCAGTTTTTTGGAGGAACACCTCCTCTGGATTGGCAGAATCATAAGGTCATTGGTATCAATAAAGAAGACGCACATTCCATTCAAGGAATTTTTAATTCTGAAACTGATGCTCTTCATCAATCAAATCATCAATCAGATTTTCACTACTCTCTTAATGGGCTTTGGAAGTTTCACTGGGTGAAAAGTGCCTCGGATCGTCCTAAAGATTTTCATTTGGTAGATACAGATGTCAGTAAATGGGAAAGTATAGAAGTCCCTTCTAACTGGCAAATGAAATCTTATGGGGTGCCTATTTACCTCAATCAACCTTATTGCTTTCCTAATAATCCACCTTATATCCCTATGGAGTATAGTCCTGTAGGGTCTTATCGAAGAGAGTTTACAGTACCCAATGACTGGGGCGAAAGAGAAGTTTTTATTCATTTTGATGGGGTTCAATCTGCTTTTTATATTTGGGTCAATGGCAAAAAAGTAGGCTATAGCCAAGGGAGTAAAGCCCCTGCTGAGTTTGACCTCACAAGCTATCTCCAAAAAGGTAAAAATACGCTGGCAGTGGAAGTATATAGATGGAGTGATGGTAGCTATCTTGAAGATCAAGATACATGGGACTTAAGCGGTATCTATAGAGATGTGTATTTATACGCAACGCCTAAAGTTCATTTGTGGGATGTACACGCGGTATCTAAACTAGATAAGACCTATACTGATGCAAGCTTAGAAACTAAAGTAACCCTCAAAAATTATGGTAGAAAGACGGCTAAAAATTATCGAATAGAAGCAAGCTTATATGATGCCCAGAAAAAACAGGTGCAGGGTGTTACTTCTAAAGTAACAATTTCTAAACTACTCAATGCTGGTGGTACACAAGAGGTGGCTTTGTCTATGGAGGTATCTAACCCTAAGAAGTGGTCTGCAGAAAAACCTTATTTATATCGTTTGCTATTGAATGTATATGATGCTAAAGGTAAGTTGGTGGAGAGTACAGCCAAAAACATTGGTTTTAAATCTGTCGAAATCAAAGGCAATGCTTTCTTGGTGAATGGTAAACGAGTATATATAAAAGGAGTAAATAGACCAGAAATAGACCCTTATACGGGGGTGTATATTACCAAAGAGCGTATGGAACAAGATGTAAAGCTTATGAAACAGTTTAACATCAACGCAGTGAGGACTTCCCACTACCCTTCACATCCTTACTTCTATGAACTTTGTGATAAACATGGCTTGTATATCTATAACGAAACTAATATAGAGTCACATGAAAACAGGTATGAAGGACTACCTGGTGATGATCCTATATGGAGTGCTGCCTGTGTAGATAGGATGGAACGCATGATGCATAGAGATAAAAATCATCCTTGTGTTATCATTTGGTCTATGGGGAATGAGTCTGGCATTGGAAAAACATTTGTTGATATGAAAGCTGCAGCTAGAAAGATTGATCCTACTACGCCTATCATTTATCATGATGTATGTAATCTAAAAACTGAAAAGGGGGAATATCTTTCAGATATTTTTGACGTAGGCTATGTAAGTGCGGATGAGGTGGATGACTTTTTGAGTAACAAAAAGATGCCTAAGAGGACTACATATGAAGATATTATAAGTCGTCCTTACATTATCACAGAGTATGCTCATTCTATGGGGAATAGTATGGGGGGCTTTTCTGACTTATGGAATGTGTTTGAGCGATACCCTATTGCACAAGGTGGTTTTATTTGGGACTGGGCAGATCAAGGCTTAGTACATAAAAATGAAAAAGGAGAGGACTTTTGGGCATATGGAGGTGATTTTGGAGAGGTGATTAATCATTCAACACATTATACAAAGTATGTAGGTAACTTTGTGGTCAATGGTCTAGTATCTCCAGACAGAAAGCCAAATCCCGGGCTTTGGGAGGTGAAAAAAGCACACCAAAACATCAAGCTATCACCTATTGTATCTGTAGATAAACCACTAAAAATTGAAAATAAATTCTTTTTTCAAAGTTTGGAAGATGTAGAGGCTCGCTGGGAGCTGTTGGAAGATGGTGTATTGGTGAAAAGTGGTACGCTAGAGTTACCCCATATTGCACCACAAACTACAGTTTCTGTTGCGTCTCCTATCAGTCAGTATTCTTTTGATGCTAGCAAAGAGTACTTCTTTAAGCTTTCGTTTGTCTTAAACAAGCAACAGTCGTGGGCAGAAAAAGGACATACTATTGCATGGGATCAATATCTTATTAGGCCTGTTCAGAAAATAATGCAGACGGAAAAAGTGGAAAAGTCAACAGGAAAGTTAGTTTTGAAGGAGACTTCGGTAAGCTATAATTTTTCTTCTAAAGATTTTAAAGCTAAGATAGATAAGAAAAAGGGTTTTTTGACAAGCTATGAATATCACGGAAGAAAAGTTGTTGTTGGAGATTTGAAGCCAAACTTTTGGAGAGCTTTAACCGACAATGATTCTCAGATCAAGTCTCCTATCTTTTTAGGGAAATGGAAGGAAGCGAATAAAAGTCTAACCCTAAAAAATATTCAGTTAGTAAGCAATACTAAGCTAAAGGCTGTGTTGCGTGCTAAGTTTGCTATAGCTAATGTTGCTGCTAGCTATACAATAGAATATAGCCTTTTTGGGAATGGAGAGATAACAATAGACTGGAAACTTGATGCGCCAGACATCAGTGTAGCAAAGCAGGTGATCCCACGACTGGGGATGACTACTAAGTTGCACAAAGACTTCCAAGAGGTGGTATGGTATGGTAGAGGACCACTAGAGTCTTACTGGGACAGAAAGGAAAGTGCTGCTGTAGGGATATATAATAAAACGGTTACTGAACTTCATTATCCTTATGTGATGGCTCAGGAAAATGGCCTTCGCTCTGATGTACGTTGTCTTAGCCTAAAAAACGCTACTGGAGAACAAATAAAAATAACGGCAAACCAGCCTTTCTTTTTTAGTGTAGCTAACTATACTCAGGAAGATTTGGATATGGCGAAGCATGATTATGAATTGCCAACGAGGGACTTTGTAACCTTAAATATTGATGCCAAACATATGGGCTTAGGTTGTAAAAATAGTTGGGGTGGACTACCTCTGACAAGGCATCTTGTGAAGCAAAAGAAATATCAAGGCTCTTTCAATATTTCACCTTCTGTGAGTAATAAACCTCTTGTCAGAAAATAAATACTAGTACAAGGTTTTGTAATATATACTTTATAAAACCTTCTATAACTCTACTTAGGCTCGTGGAGTTTAACATTCACTTAAAAAACCTATTTTTTTAAGTGAATGGATAAAAATTAAAGTTGCTCTTACTATATTTGATACACTACAAAAGAATGATGTATTTATCAAAGATTATAGAAATAGTAGGAGCAAGTTCCTCAGAACCATCACAAAACATTCTTATATCTCATCTTCTCACCGATAGTCGCAAGTCTTCTCATCCAAGTAGTACGCTATTTATAGCTATCAAAGGAGAGCGACATGATGGTCACCATTATATTCCAAAGCTTATAGAGAGAGGGTTTCGTTTTTTCTTGGTATCTACTACCTATGATTTAAGCCTTTCGGATAAAAGGGGTGTATATATCAGTGTAGAAGACACGCTTGCCTCCTTGCAACAACTTGCTGCTCACAAACGTTCTCTTTTTCAATCTCCCATAGTGGCAATCACAGGTAGCAACGGAAAAACGATTGTCAAAGAGTGGTTGTATTATATCTTATCAGAAAAGTATGCTATTGTCAAGAGTCCTAAGAGTTATAATTCTCAGCTTGGCGTAGCTTTATCGCTATGGCCGCTAGACCATCAACATCAAGCAGGGATTTTTGAAGCGGGAATATCAGAAAGGGGAGAAATGAAAAAGTTAGAAAAAATGATTTCTCCTACGCATGGCATTATAACCAACATAGGTTCTGCCCATGATGAAGGCTTTGAAAGTAGAGCACAAAAAGTAAAAGAAAAGCTTATTCTTTTTAAAAACTGCAAGTATCTTATCTATAGGAAAGACCATTCGCTTATTGATGAGCATATCACGAATAACAATTATGCTTTTGAGGCGGTATCTTGGGCTACTGACGCTACAGAAACTGACTTTCATGTAACATACCATATCAAAAAAAGTACTACACATATAAGTCTATGGAAAGAGGGGACTTCTTGGAACTTTCAAGTGCCTTTTATTGATAAGGCGTCATTAGAAAATATAACTCACTGTATTGTACTATGCCTTCAAGGTGGGCAACGGTTTCAAGTGCTTCAAGAAAGACTCTCTAGCCTACGAGCTGTAGATATGAGAATGGCACTCATACAAGGAATCAATCAATGTTATTTGGTAAATGATGTATATAATAATGATCTTGTAGGGCTGAAAATGGCGTTAGACTTTGCATCACAACAGTTTATTGATAAGAAACATAGTCTTATTATTTCTGATTTTTTAGAAACGGGAAGCCATGAAAAACAGTTTTTGGATGAACTAGAGAAACTGTTAGGTGATTATCATCTACATAAGGTGATAGGCATTGGTCCAGTGGTGAGTAAGCAAAACTTTATTACGGAGGGCTGGGAGAGTACAGCAGACTTATTAAAAAGTGATCGTTTAACTACTCTCTTTGATGAAGAACTAGTCCTCATCAAAGGAGCTAGAGCATTTGAGTTTGAGAAGATTGTCGCAGAGCTAGCACAGAAAAAACATCAGACTGAGTTAAAAATTGATTTAGATGCGATAGCTCATAACCTAAATTATTATCGTGCTAAGTTGCAAGCTGGTACTAAGGTATTAGCTATGGTCAAAGCCTTTGGTTATGGTAGTGGTAGCCATGAAGTAGCGCAGTTACTACAATACCAGCAAATAGACTACTTAGGTGTGGCCTATGTAGATGAAGGCGTATCTTTAAGAAAAGCAGGCATACATGTAGATATATTAGTATTGAACAGCTCTGAACATGAGTTTGATCGGCTTATTGAGTATAAACTTGATCCAGAGGTTTATTCTCTTAAACAATTGACATCACTTATAGCCTATACCAATAAAACAAAAAAAGTCATAAATGTTCACATTAAACTTGATACAGGAATGCATCGCTTAGGTTTTTTGGAACATGAGGTTGACGAAATGCTGTCTTTATTAGAACAGGAAGATTATGTGAATGTAGTAGGGGTTTTTTCTCATCTTGCCTCTGCCGAATGTAAAGAAGATGAAGCATTTACAAAGCTACAGATCGAGCAGTTTAGTGACGTATCAGAAAAGATAGAACAAAGATTGAATAAAAAAATAATCAAACATATACTCAATACATCGGGGGTCAGCCGTTTTCCAGAAGCACAGTTTGATATGGTGCGTATTGGTATAGGGATGTATGGCGTTTCTTCCGTTACCGAAGAACAAAAGCATCTACAAGTGGTAGGTTATCTTCATTCTACTATATCGCAAATAAAACTATTGAAAAAAGGCGAAACGGTAGGTTATAATAGAAAAGGAAAAATTACTAAAGAGGTGCAGAAGATCGGTATTATTCCTATAGGTTATGCTGATGGTTACGACAGAAGGTTTGGCTATGGCGTTGGAAAAGTAATGGTAAATGGCAGCATTGTTCCTACTATTGGAGCTATTTGTATGGATATGTGTATGCTTGACCTCACCGGTGTGGAGGTCAAAGATGGGGACCAAGTAGAGATGTTTGGGGATAATATAGACCTCTATCAGTTAGCCGATGCTATAGGAACAATACCCTATGAATTACTTACAAATATTAGTCAAAGAGTAGCAAGAGTTTTTGTTTCGGACTAATAATATAGTAATTAGTTGTATTTTTTAAAGAAAAAATTGTAACTTGTAGTCAAAAGTAGTAACATATGATTATGCATAGATCAAGTATAAAAATATTTTTTCTTTTTGCATTTATAAATCTAATGTTATTTACTTTCTGTTTGGAAGAGAGGTGTTGTTATTTGTGAAATAATCACTTCTTTTAGCCTTAAAAATTTAATAAATAGATTTAAGTCATAAAAATGAAGAAAAGCATTCATTTCATCATATATATTGCTATTATTTTCTTTTCCTCTTGTTTACCAGAGGGAGGGGAATCATCTATTTATTTACCTGCAAACGGTGAAGACCCTCCAAGAGAGGAAGCTTCAGTGATTCCTGCTTCGTTTGATTTTGGAGACTATGGTGGTGTAGTTGATACACCAGAAGATATATTTATCCTAGATACCATCGTTACACTTTCGAGATTAGTAAATATAAATTTTACTGATAGAGGTGCGAGAAATGTAACTGAGTTGCTCTCATTTTATACTAATGGGGAAGATAACCTTCCGGAGCAAATATTTTTTAAAAGAAATATGACTAGAAATAATTTAACAGAAAGAATCGAATTGAAAAATTCTGGTTACAACTATTTTGTTCTCATTGCGGAGACGGGATCAACCATCAATCCTGTTGTTATTTCTTTTAAAGTAAATGAAGTTACGTTTTACTTAGACGCTATACTAAATGTAGGAAAACCTGTAGGTATCGTAGTCAAGACAATATAATTTATCAAAGTACATTCCCCTTACATGAAAAAAGTTGTTTTTTTTTGTTTGATTTTTGGAGCAATAAATACTTATTCTTCAACCAACAAAGTATCAAAGTCAGAACATTATTTTGGATTTTCAATGGGTAATAATCTTGCCTACGGGAGGTTGAAAAGTGATTTGTTTGACTACAAGGTTACTTTGTTGCCACGCTTGCATGCAGGTTTTTTCTATCAAACACATCCTGTCTTACGCTTTAGCTTTAAGCTTGGAGCACAATACACAGCTAAAGGAATGCATGTGAAAGATGATCGAGTGGACTATAAATTGAAAATAGATTATATCAATGTTTTTACTTTAGCTACATTTAATTTGTTGTCGTCCAAAAGAAAAATAGACCCTTATGTAGCTCTGGGGTTATACTTTGGTGCTGCCATATCTGGAAATTTAAGGTTAGTAAGTACTACAACTGGTGAAGTGTATGGTCCTTTGGAATTAACTAGAGAGAGGGCCGCGCCTACAGATATGGGAGTAAAAATTGGAGTTGGTGTTAATTATAGAATAACAAACACGAAAAGCAGATCTAAAAGAGACTATAAAGTACAGTTACAGGTTTTACAGGCCAATAGTTTTTATGATAGCTATGGTTTGAATGAGGCCAACAACAACCCCATTGATGGCAAACGTAAACTAAAGGCAATAGAGTCTAAGGTTACTTTTTTGATCCCCATTAGATAAGTA
>WTJX01000589.1 GCA_011524675.1 Cytophagales bacterium | reverse complement strand
ACCTTCTCAAGGGAGTTGTTGAAACCTTACTTATTGTAGATGTAGTTTGCGCATAAATAGCGTTTATGTTCAACACTGACGACGGCAGTAGTACAGTTTAAGAAGTAGTACTCCAAGCAAGAGAAAACGGTGATACTGATACAGTTCAAAGAGAAGAATACTACGGTATGGACGTTGCACGTAAGATTTTGATCTTGGCTAGGGATGCAGGCTATGCTTTAGAACCCGAAGATGTAAACATCCAAAATATACTTCCACAAGCATGTCTTGACGCTGCCGATGTTGATGCTTTCTTTGCAGAGCTAGAAAAGGCAGACCAGCTCTTCGAGGACAAAAGAGCCGCTGCCGCAGCACAAGGTAAAAAACTATGCTTTATAGCTTGCTTGCAGGATGGAAAAATAAATGTGGGGCTAGACGAAGTAGGAGCTGACCACCCTTTCTATGGTTTGTCGGGAAGTGATAATATGATTTCTTTTATCACTAGTAGATACAAAACCAATCCTTTAGTCATCAAAGGACCAGGAGCAGGGGCAGAAGTAACCGCAGCAGGTGTTTTTGCCGATATTATCTCTATCAGTAACCAGTAAGTATTTTTCGACGACTACTTAGTATTATAACGATTAATTACGCTATACATGAATACAAATAAAACCTCTATTCGTGCCTTTGCTCCTGCAACCGTTGCCAATGTTGCCTGCGGCTTTGATGTTATGGGGTTTGCCGTAGAAAGTCCTGGCGATGAAGTACAGGTTACCCTTACAGACACCCAAGGCGTTACGATCAAAGAAATCACTGGAGACGAAGGGCTACTTCCTCTACACCCTGATGAAAATACGGTCTCTGCCGTCATCAAAAGCTATCTAAAGCATATCGGTAAAGAAAACTTAGGCGTAGAAATCTCTTTGCACAAAAAAATGCCCCTGAAGAGTGGTTTAGGTTCAAGTGCAGCAAGCTCTGTAGTGGGAGTGTATGCGCTCAATAAATTGCTCGGTAGTCCATTGACAGATGAGGCCTTACTACCCTTTGCAATGGAAGGTGAAATGCTCGCCTGTGGTGCAGCACATGCAGACAATGTAGCGCCAGCCTTATTGGGAGGCTTTGTACTGGTAAGGAGTTATGACCCTTTAGATGTAATCAAACTCAATACTCCAGCAGAACTTTATTGTGCCCTCGTACATCCACATGTAGATGTGAAAACCAAAGATGCACGTAGCATTCTTAAGAAAGACATCACACTACAAAAAGCCATAGTGCAGTGGGGAAATGTTGGGGGACTGGTGGCAGGACTCATGATGGAAGATTATGATCTCATCAAGCGTTCGCTACATGATGAAATCATTGAGCCTACACGTTCTATCCTTATTCCAGGCTTTCAGCAGATAAAAGAAAAAGCATTGTCATTGGGTGCCTTAGGCGCAAGTATTTCAGGCTCAGGGCCAACAACCTTTGCCCTATGTAGAGGAAGAGAAAAAGCAGAAGAGGTAAGCATAGCCATGAAGGAAATCTATACACAGCTAGCCATAGAGTCCGAAACATTTGTAAGTAAAGTAATTAAAAGCGGACCTCAGATTATTTCATAAGCGTAGTCATCAGTCCATAGTTGATAGTCCATAAGTTTTTTTGAAGTATTGAGTATTTAGTCATTAATATAAGTTCATAGGCTATAGCTAACAATATAAGAGCTAACCGCTAAAATCTTTAGTTGCAGAAAGTATTTAGTGAAAAATCAATGAGGGCGGAAGCGTTAAGAAAACAGGCCTTAGTCTGTTTTTAAGCGACGAGCCAGTATGCGTGGAAGGATTAAAGTGGTTTACAGAATGGATTTAAAATAAAAGACTAAAAAATCAAAAATAATTAACCTAAAAACTAAGTTTGGCATATTATTGGTTAGTATATGTTTAACTAACCTACAAGGTTAGAGATAGTTTAGGTTAACAATTGTTTAGGTTTAAGCCACGCTGGGGAGCGTGGCTTTTTTGTTTTTAGAAAGAGTCCATAGTCGATGGTCTATAGTTCATGAGCTTTTGTTGACTTCTCGGTTTCACATTTTTATTTCTAATATCTTTACTTTTATGCAGGTATCCCTTTCGGGCTAACAATTAACAGGCGATAATTTTTTTAATCTATACACATCACATGTAACCCATAACTCAATATTAATCACTAAACACTAATCTCTAATCGCTATTAACTCTTCATTATTAATTCTTCATTATACATTATTAATTAATTTGCGCCACTTTCGTGGAATAAAATCATGCCTTTCACGTCTTTACGTCTCTAAGACAATA
>WTJX01000326.1 GCA_011524675.1 Cytophagales bacterium | reverse complement strand
GTGTAATAGGTGTAAAATAGATCAAGATCAATAGCCCCATGTGCTGTACCAAGCGTATAGAGATGGTTTAGGTTGAAGGTAGCATTGTATGAGCGTTCGGGCTTTAGTGCTTCGTCAAAAATTACTTCTGTTTGTCCTGAAAGGATGGTGTGATCTTCGGTGAATAAATTGACAACCCTAAAACCTGTTCCTGTATTAAAGCGAAGCGTAGTCCAATCACCAAGTTTCTTTTTTACGTTTAGCCTAGGCGAAACTATAAAACCGTGCTTGCCATAATGATCTAAGCGTGTACCAGCGAGTAGGGTCCAGCTATCGGATAGTAAAAATTGATCTTGTATAAAGATACCTGGTATATATTGTTTTTCTGCTCCATCGTCTGCGGTGGCAAAGGTATTATCATCATAAAATTGATAACGGTTGGTCAAGCCTGCAAGGAAGTCGTGCTTACTAAGTGCTTTATTGTAAATCAAATTTGCGAAAGCAATTTTTTGATTTGCATTAAATGCGTCTGCACCGTAAAAACTATTTTGGTCATGATAGCTTAATGAATAATCTAAACGTAGATGTGGGGTGGTAGCTAGCTCATAAGAACCTAACAACTCTAGCCTGTGGGTGTAAATGCTTTCTCCGTAGATAGAGTCATTTCCTCTCAATTGTCTATATATGCGGTTTTTTAGGTAGTCGTCTATGCCGTTTCTTCTGTCCTCGTAGTAGTATTTGAGGGCTAGGTCAAACCTTTTTTTACTTTTTCTATGAAATGAAAGCTTGGAAAATGCGCCGTATTGATCTAAGTGTACCACATCGCTAAAGGCATCATTGTTTCTGTCGTTGAAGCTGGCTAGTTTACTGTAGTTACCTCCTAGCATGACATCTACTTTGGGTGTAGTGAATGTATAGTAGGCATTGGCATAGGCTTCATTGTTTTGTGTTCCTTTTACTTCCCAAGCAATACGATCGGCTTTTTTAGTGTTTTTTGTGATGACATTGATAACACCTGCGGTAGCTTCTGAGCCGTACAAGGTAGAGGAGGGACCCTTGATGACTTCTATTCTGTCAATCACACTGTTTGGGATACTGTTCAACCCATAGACGGAAGCAAGGTTTCCATAAATGGGCATGCCATCTAATAATATGGCTGTATTTGCTCCGGGCAACCCATTGATGGAGATACTATTGGTATAGCAGATGCCACAGCCTATTACTTCTTGTGTACCATTGATGAGAAAAACGCTCTCTGCAAGGCTGGTAGGGGCGGTATGTTCTTGCAAAAACTCTGATGAAAATACTTCTGTTTTTACAGGTGAATCTTTGATGTAGGTGGGCTTCATGCTTCCTGTAATCACTACTTCGTCTAGTAAGGTCGCATCAGAAATCAAGCTTATCTGACCTAGGTCGTTCTCTTCATTTGTGTTTTTTATGGTAAAAGATAAGTTTTTGGTAATGTAGCCAATGAAACTGAAACTAATGTTGTGTGTGCCTGTAGGGATGTTCTTGATTTCAAAAATGCCTTTTTCATCAGTATATACCGCTTTTTGAAGGTTTTTGATGTGTACTGTAGCATAAGGCAAAGGAGAGCTATCATCGTTGAGCAGTATTCCTTTTACACTGGACTGTGCCATCAAACTAAGCCCAAGAAATAGCGTGATGGAGAGGAAGAGTAGCGAGTTTTTTATCATGAGTAGGCGGATAAAAATAAGTGTGAATTAAAAGGTGAGGGGGTAGTTTGGATCAAAACAGAGAATCTATGTTTTTTTCTTTAATGAAATGCATCAAAATAGACGTTTTTGGTTTCAAAACTTTTGGATGGTGATTTAATTTTAGACAAATATAAAACTATTTTTAGATAAGTCTAAAAATAAATTTAGTCTAGTGTAAAAATCGTAGTTGTGAAAAGCCTTTTATAAGGATTTTTGGAAGACGACTTAAGGTGTTTGCGGAAGGATTTTATTCCACGGAAGTGGCATCTTTTAATTAATAATGTACAATGAAGAATTAATAATGAGGTGATGGGGGTTGTGTTATGAGTGATGGATTGAAGTTTAGACTATAAGACTTTGAGATTTACAGACGTAGAGACGTCTTGACACAAAGGCATAGAGACGTGAAAGGCAGGATTTTATTCCACGAAAGTGGCTTTATTTAATGAATAATTAATGATGAGGTGAAAACGTTGATGGTGAAAAGGTTGAGCATTTTAGAGCTTGAAAGCCAAGGATTGGGAAAGCTAATAGCTAACGGCTAAAAGTTTATGGACTATTGACCATCGACTATGGACTCGTATTATAGTAAAGCAA